>DAISJI010000172.1:0-3110 GCA_036821585.1 Terriglobales bacterium | reverse complement strand
ACGATCTTCCCGGCGACGTCGCAGGTTTGTGCGGCGGCGGGGAGAGCGAAGAGCAGGGCGGCGATGGAGAGGAGTTTCATTTCGTGTCGCCCCTACGGGGCTCGGGAATTAGTTTGGCAATCCTGACCCGGGGCTTACGCCCCGGGCTATGAACTGCCGTCCTTCGGACTCAGCAAGCTATTGCTTTGGAGGGGCCGGAGGTTGCGGTGGCGGCGGAGGAGCCGGTCGAACGGTATCCCCAAGGCCACGGTCACCGTTTTCACCGCGGAACACTCCACCAACGTTGAGAGTCTCGGGCACAAAGACGCCCGCGCTGTTTAACTTGCCACGTCCCATTATGCGGTCGCCGACTTTAATGTCCGGAAACGTGATGCTCTCCCGGCCGCGGCGGAAGGAAGTGCTCTCGTCCACCTCGGCGGTGTAATCCTTGCCGTCCGGTCCGTGAACCGTGAGCTTGGTCCCTTCAATGGATTTCACTTCGCCGGCGATGAACTCTTTGCCCAGGCCTTCACGCATCCGTTCCATATTCGGACCGCCCTGACCTCCTTGTCCGCCGCCCGGTCCACCCATGGGAGGCGTGCCGACCATCTCGGCCTTCCAGGTATTCTCGCCGGTGGATTCACCGCGGACCATGACGCGGTCACCGACTTTGAAGTCGCTCAACTTGGCGGCCTGGCCTGCGCGCATGAAGCGCGTGTCGGCCGTGATCTTTACCGTGGCAGTGCCGCCGTCGCGAGTGGTGAGCTTGATGGTGTCGGCAGTGACAGACTGGATAGCGCCGCCGATGCCGCGCCCGAAGCCGGGACGACGACCTTCGCCGCGAGGACGTTGCTGCTCCTGCGCCGGTTGCTGTTGTTGCGGTGGAGCGGCTTGGGTGTTGGCGGCCGGAATCTGCGCGAATGAAAGTACGGATGCGGTCAGCAAGAGGGGGAGCACAAGTTTTTTCATGGATATACCCACACGGAAACGATCTCGGTATAAGTAAACAGCCAGTCGCGAGAAAAGTTCGTTAACAATTGTAAACACTATGCCTTAGGAGTGCGGCGAGGTTATCCTAGTAAGTCTCCGCGATGCAGTCTGGCCATGAGATTTCTCTTCCGTTTTCCTGTCGCTGTAATCCTGCTGTGCCTCACCGTCACAGCGCAAGCGCCGCCCCGCGGTCAGCGACCTGCCGCGCCGGACGCGACGGCGAGCATTCCCGCGTACAAGCTCAACATCCGCAAAATGCATGCCACCGTTAAAGTGGATGGCAAGCTGGATGAAGAGGTCTGGCGCGAAATCGAGCCGATCACGCAGTTCACGCAGACCACGCCCGACGAGGGTCAGCCGGTCAGCCAGCGCACCGAAGCGCGGATCTTCTACGACGACAAAAACATCTACCTGGGCTTCAAGTTCTGGGACGACCCGAAGGGCATCCATCACCGGATGGCGGCGCACGACACGCCCACCGGCTCGGACAGCGCCGACTTCCTGATCGACACCTTCCGCGACCGGCGCACCGGCTACTGGTTCAGCATCAGCGCCGGCGGCGTGCAGTTCGACGGGACGGTCAACGACGTGAACGGCAACGGCGGCTTCGAGAGCATTGACTTCAGTTGGGACGGGATCTGGCAGGGGAAGAGTTCGGTCGAAGAGTGGGGATGGTCGGCGGAGGTGGTGATTCCGTTCAAGTCCATCCGCATGTCGCAGGCAAGCACGCAGGAATGGGGGATCAATATCTGCCGGGAGATCATGCGGCGAAATGAGTTCGCCTACATGGTGCCGGTGCCGCGGTACGAAGGCGGGCTGAAGCCTTCGCGAACCGCGACGATGCCGCTGGACAACGTGCACGTCGGGAGAAACCTGGAACTGATCCCGTTTTTCACGGCCGGTTATCGCACCGGCGGGCAGCAGCCGGAATTGGAAGGCGCAAAGGTCAACGCCGGACTGGACGCGCGCTATGGGCTGGCGGCGAACCTGACCGCAAGCTTCACGGTGAATCCCGACTTTGCCGATACCGAGGCCGACGAGTTCACGCCAACGATTTCGCGCTTCGAGATTTTTTTCCCCGAGAAGCGGAAGTTTTTCACCGAGGGTGCGAATTACTTCAAGACACCGCTCGACCTTTTCTTCTCGCGGCGCGTTGGATCGACACTGTCGGACGGCGAGCCCCAACGCATTCTGCAGGGCGGCAAGATCACGGGCAAGGCAGGCCGTTGGACGATTGGCGGGCTGGAGGCGTTCACGCAGGAGCGCGATTTCATCGACCCCGCTTCGCAGACACGCGAGACCTCACCGGGAGCGTTTTTCGGGGTCGTCCGCCTGCAACACGATATTTTTCAGAAGTCGGCGCTCGGGGTGATGTCGGTGGTGCGGCGGCAGGGACGCGGCGACGTCGGGCAAAGCGAAAGTACGCACGCGGTGGACCTCAGCCTGCTCAAGGGGCAGCACCTGTCGTGGAATTCGCAGGTGATGGTGAACCTGAACGACGCGAACCCGGGCGTGAACGGCCAGCACATGGGATGGCAATCGGCGCTGGCCTACGACTCCAATACCTGGTCGTACGGCGTGGAAGGTAAATTCCTGGGCCGCGAAGTGGACATGAGCAACACCGGGTTCGAGCCGGAGACGGACCGGTGGTCGGGCCAGGCGTACGTGACGTTTAAGCCGTTCATCAACAAGTACGGCATCCGGCAGTTGTTCTTCAACCCGAGTTATACCGAGAGCAACGGAACGCGCGGCGAACTGGAGGACTCGAGCGCCAGCTTCAGCTTCCAGGCGCAATTCAAGAACTTCTGGCAGGCGAAGGTGGTGACCTCGTACAACCGGGTGCGCTTCTTCGACTTCACGCCGGCGTTCGCGAGGCTGGCGACGTCGCATGTGTACGTCACCCCGAGCACGCGCTTCGAGCTGTCTTCCAACCAGACCGGCAACGTCACGTTCGACGTTTATTACTCGCCGTACCGGGAAGTACAGTACAACGAGAACTTCTACGGGCACGCGCGGGAAGCGGGCGTGAACGTGACGACACGCATCGGCAACCGGCTGCGGTGGCAATTGAGCGCGACGCAAATCGGCGAGTCGCTGCTGAACGGAATGCATTACCAGTACCGGCGGTTTTTCATCTCGCG
>DAISJI010000171.1:0-5508 GCA_036821585.1 Terriglobales bacterium | reverse complement strand
TCGACCGACAAGTACGAGCCCGCGGCCCTGGCGAAGAATTTCCGCACCCGTCCGTGGACGGTGAAGGTGGATGGCGACGTCCAGAAGGCGAAGACATTCGATATCGATTCGCTGCTGAAGCTCTCGACGCAGGAAGAGCGCATCTATCGCCACCGTTGCGTGGAAGGCTGGTCGATGGTGATTCCGTGGGTGGGCTATTCGTTCAGCAAGCTTATCGAGCAGGTACAGCCGCTGGGCAAGGCGAAGTACGTTGAGTTCACGTCCATCGCCGACGCGAGCCAGATGCCCGGCATTATGCGCGGCGTGCTCGATTGGCCCTACACCGAAGGATTGCGACTTGACGAAGCGATGCACCCGCTGACGCTCCTCGTGTTCGGCCTATACGGCGAAACGCTTCCCAACCAGGACGGCGCACCCATCCGCATCCATGTGCCGTGGAAGTACGGGTTCAAGAGCGCGAAATCCATCGTGCGGATTCGCTTCACGTCGTCGCAGCCGGGCACCGCGTGGAACAAATCGGCGCCGAACGAGTACGGCTTCTACTCCAACGTGAATCCGAAGGTCGATCACCCGCGCTGGAGCCAGGCCAGAGAGCGCCGCATCGGGGAAATATTCAAGCGCGAAACGCTCATGTTCAACGGCTACGGCGACCAGGTCGCCAGCATGTATTCAGGGATGGATCTGAAGAAGAACTTCTAAAGCAGTTGCTAGTTGTCAGTTGCTAGCTCGTTCAACACTGGCAACTGGCAACTGTCTTGAAACTGAAACTTGAAACTGAAACTGTTAAAAGTCGCCGTCTTCTTCGCCGCGCTCATCCCGCTGGCGCTCCTTGGCCTGAAGGCGTACCAGGGTAATCTGGGCGCAAATCCGATCGAGGTCATCACCCACGCCACGGGTGATTGGACGCTTCGCTTCCTGCTGCTCACTCTGTCCATTACGCCTTTGCGCCGCATTACCGGTTGGCAGGGCTGGATCCGCTTCCGCCGCATGCTCGGCTTGTTCGCGTTCTTTTACGCACTGCTTCACCTGACCACATGGCTGTGGCTCGACAAGTTTTTCGACGTGCATGAAATGGTCGCTGACGTTCTGAAGCGGCGCTTCATCACCGTGGGAATGACGGGCCTGCTATTGATGCTGCCGCTGGCGCTTACTTCGACCAAGGGATGGATTCGCCGCCTCGGCAAGCGCTGGCAGAAACTGCACCGTTTGGTGTACCTGAGCGCCGTCGCGGGCGTGATTCATTACTGGTGGCTCGTGAAAGCCGACGTGCGCAAGCCGGAAATCTACGCGGCGGTCCTGTTCGTACTGTTAGGGATTCGCGTGATCATCGCTGTTCGCAAGCGCTCGCATCCGCCTGCCGTTGTTGCCCGTCCACAAACCGCCGCCGCCGACTAGACCTACTGCTTCTGCACAGCAGTTGGATCGCCCGTCCCGTGGTCCTCGATCTGGAATTTCAGGAACTCGTGGACCGCCGCCACCGCCTTCGGGTTCTTGCTCACGATGCGCAGGCGCCCGCCGCCTTCGATGTGCTCGACGTTATACGTCAGGTCCGCCTTCAGCTTCTGCATCTGGTCGACGCCGGGTGGGACCTTGGCATGCGTTAGTTCTGGCGCGGAAAAGTCTCCGCTTGCGAACCGCTTCTTGATGTCGAACAGGTGCGCGCGAATCTGCTCCACGCTCTTGTTGTCGTCCTTGCTGTTGGCGGTGGCCTGCACGTAGCCGCCGTCGGGGAGCAGCACGAAATGGTGCGTGGTCGCCGTCTGCGAGAAGCCCATCGCCTTCTCGCCGCGCGCATTCATCTCCTGCTGGTGCGCCGCATGCTGCGCGGGATCGTGTTGATGCTCCTGCGCTGCAACATAAATCGCCATGGAACCAACGAGGATCGTCGCTACCAGGATTCGCCGCATACGTGCCACTCTTTTCTCGTTACTCGTTACTCGGTACTCGTTACTCGTATCGCAGCGCCTGCACCGGATCGAGCTTCGCCGCGCGCGATGCCGGATACATACCCGAGATTAGACTCACCACGATGGAAAACGTAATCGCGCCCACCACCAGCCACCAGGGCACGGCCCAGAAGGTCTCGGACGGCATCTGCTGGCTGCGCAGATAAATGTTGGTTCCGCCGTTGATCGCGCGCCCGATGGCCCATCCGAACAGCACCCCGACGATGCCGCCCATCAGGCCCATCACGCCGGCTTCGGCGAAAAACAGCCGCCGGATGTCGCTGTCGGCCGCGCCCACCGCCTTCATGATCCCGATCTCACGCCGCCGTTCCAGGATTGCCATGATGAGCGTGTTCACGATTCCGAGCAGCGCCACCGCCAGCGCCAGGCTGCCAAAGATGCCAAGAAAGAGGTCGAGGATGGTGAAAAACCGGCGCAGGCTCTGTGCCGCGTCCAGCAGGGAGAACGTCGAGAAATTCAATTTCTTGATTTCGTCCTCGATCGGCTGCACCCGCGACGGGTCGTCAACGCGCGCCGTCAGCGCCATGTACACGCGCCCGCGATAGCTGGAGCGGACCATCTCGCGCAGGTCCGACCCGAGCATGACGTTCAGCCCTTCCGCGAGTTGAAGCGGCACGAACACAGCCGCCCGCCCGACCCGCATCCCGGCCTCGGGATCGTGCTCGGTTACGCCCACGATGCGCAGTGTTTTCGTTCGCCGCGTGACCGAAAACCCGGACGCAACCAGCTCGTCCACGGCATTTCCGCCGCCAGTATCGCCCGGCGCGCTCTTTTCGGCCGTACCGGCGCGCTCCGCATAACGAATGCTCAATTCCTGGCCGATCAGCGAATCGGGTTTGTCGGAAAGCGTTTTTGCAAACTCGTCCTGCAGGATGGCTTCCGCCGCATCGGGCGCGGAGAAAAATTTCCCGTGCAGGTTCTCGAAGGCCTCGCGGTCCTTCGCCGACGGCGGCAGGCTCGACACCTGCACAAATTGCGGCTTGGCGCCCGCGCTGACTTCCGCCATGAACCGCATGTCGGGATAAACCTCGAGCACGTGCGGGATTTTGGCAATCTTTTCGCGGGCATTGTCGTCGAGTGGAGGCGACGGCTTGTCGTCCTGCGCAGTCCGGCGCTGGCGTGGCCCGCCGAAGGCTTGGATGTCGCGTGAAGACACGATGACGGTGTTGAACAGTCCCGAGCGCGCCAGACGCCGGTTCGCCAGTTGCTGCAATCCGATGCCGAGCGAGAGCATCGCCACCAGCGATGCCACGCCGACCGCGATTCCCACCGTGGTCAGCGAATTCCGCAGTACCGATTCGCGCAGGTTTCGCGCCGCCAGTTCGATCGTGTCATTCGCCTTCATTGCACGCCCCCAGTGGGAACGTCGCCTACCAACCGTCCGTCGGCGAGCGTGAGCAATCTCCTGGCGTGCTTCTCCGCAATGGCGCGTTCGTGCGTGACCAGCAGCACCGTCATTCCCGCCGCATGAAATTCTTCCAGGAAGCGCATCACTTCGTCGCCGGTACGGCTGTCGAGATTGCCGGTGGGCTCGTCGGCCAGCAGCAGCGACGGCCGGTTCACCAGCGAGCGCGCAATCGACGCCCGCTGTTGCTCGCCGCCGGAAAGTTCGCTCGGCCGGTGACGCATGCGCGCGGTGAGTCCGACCCGCTCCAGGGCCTCCTTCGCGCGCGTCGCACGTTCGGAACGCTCCACCTCCGCAAATCGCATTGGCAGTTCAACGTTTTCCAGGAGCGTCATGGTGGGCACGAGGTTGAACGACTGGAAAACCATCCCGACGGTATGGCGGCGGTAGCGGGCCAGGTCCTCGCCGTTCATGCCATTCAGTTCGCGGCCCATCACCTGGAGCGTCCCGCCGCTGGCGCGGTCGAGGCCGCCGATCAGGTTCAGCAGCGTGGATTTCCCCGAGCCCGATGCGCCCAGCAGGGCGACGAATTCTCCGGGGGCGATTTCGAGCGAGACGCCATCGACCGCGCGAATGGTGCTTTCGCCCATTCGATATTCGCGGCTCAACTCGCGCGCCAGCACCGCGGGTGCTTGATTCGGTTCGGACATGTACTGCTGATATTAAATGACGCCGCCGCCGGCGAATGTGAAGTCGTGTAACGATTCGTAGTGGGTGCCCCACCCTGACTGGGGTTGGAAGGGTGGGGAGTGGTGACGATTTCACCTATTGCTTAGCGCGAGCTTCGTAAGGCAAGATTCGTAGCTCATGTCCACCGCTTCCGTGCCCGCGCTGCGCCGGACCCTCGGCTTGTGGGACGTCATCTTCATCGGCATCGTCATCATCCAGCCGATCGCGCCGATGGGCGTATACGGCGTCATCAGCAACCGGGCCGGCGGACACGTCGTCACCACCATTCTTATCGCCATGGTGGCAATGCTGTTCACCGCCATCAGCTACGGCCGCATGGCGCGCGTCTATCCCAGTGCGGGTTCCGCGTACACCTACGTCAGCCAGGAAATTCATCCCGCGCTCGGCTACCTGACCGGCTGGGCGATGGTGATGGACTACGTTCTGAACCCGCTGATTTGCACGGTGATTTGCAGCAAGCTGACGCAGAACATCGTGCCCCTGCCCTATTGGGCGCTGGCCGTTTTCTTCGCCGCGTTTTTCTCCGGCGTCAACCTGCTGGGCGTGAAGGCGTCGGCGCGCATCAACGAAGTGCTGGCGCTCGGCATGATGGTGGTGGTCGTCATTTTTTTCGTGTTCGTCGGGCGTACGATTTACGGCCTGCACGAGTTCGGCGCCGGATACTTTACGCGTCCGTTCTACAACCCGCGGACGTTCAGTTTGGGCGGCGTTTTCGGCGGGACTTCGATTGCCGTGCTCACCTACATCGGTTTCGACGGCATCTCCACCCTGTCGGAAGAAGTCGAGAATCCGCGGCGCAATATCCTGCTGGCGACGGTGCTGACCTGCGTCGTGATCGGCGTGCTCTCGGCGCTGGAAGTGTATGCGGCGCAATTGCTGTGGAGCTCGGAAGCGTTCGATCCATCGAAGATCGAGTCGGCATTCCCGCTGGTGGCGCAGCGGGCCGGCGGCTTCTTTCTCTTCCACCTGCTGAATTTCACCATCCTGATCGCCAACATCGGCTCCGGGATGGGCGCGCAACTGGCGGCGGCGCGGCTGCTCTACGGCATGGGACGCTCCGACGCCCTCCCTCGCTCCTTCTTCGGACGCATCGACCCGGTGCGGCGCATCCCGCGCAATAACGTGCTGTTGATCGGGCTCGTTGCCCTGGCCGGCGCGATGCTGATCAGCTACGAGCGCGGCGCCGAGTTGCTGAACTTCGGCGCGCTCATTGCCTTCATGGGCGTGAACCTGGCGGCGCTGGTGCACTACTACATTCGCGGCGAAAAGACCGCCTCCAACCTGCTGCCGCCAGCGCTGGGATTCATCATCTGCGGTCTGCTGTGGTGGAACCTCAGCCTGCCGGCAAAGAAGCTCGGCGTGGTGTGGCTGGCGGTCGGGATCGCCTACGGCGCGTGGCGCACGCGCGGATTCCGCCGCGAACTGGTGCGCTTCGACGCGGAAGAG
>DAISJI010000170.1:3134-5556 GCA_036821585.1 Terriglobales bacterium | reverse complement strand
GTAGTTCAGAAAGGCCGCACCATGAGCCAACGCATCGCCGACGATTGCCTCGACACCATCTTCCGCAACGCCCACACCTACAACGGCTGGCTGCCCCAGCCCGTACCGGACGAACTCATCCACCAGCTCTACGATTTGCTCAAGTGGGCCCCCACCAGCGCCAACGGATCGCCCGCGCGTTTCCTCTTCCTGCGCAGCAAGGAAGCCAAGGAGCGGCTGCGTCCGGCGCTTTCGCCCGGCAATGTGGACAAGACCATGGCCGCGCCGGTGACCGCCATCATCGCCTACGACCTGCGTTTTTACGACAAGATGTCCAAGCTCTTCCCGCACAGTCCCGCCATGAAGGAGCTGTTCGCCGGCAATCCTGCATTGGCCGAAATCACCGCCAAGCGCAACGGCACCCTGCAAGGCGCTTACCTGATCATCGCCGCCCGCTCGCTCGGCCTCGACTGCGGCCCCATGTCCGGCTTCGATAACGCCAAGGTGGACGCCGAATTCTTCGCCCCGTCGGCGCAAGATGCAGCGGCGTGCCAGGAACATGCCACCGGATGCGTCAAGTCCAACTTCCTGTGCAACTTCGGCTACGGCGACTCAAAATCGTTTTTCCCGCGCAGCCCGCGGCTCGATTTCGATGAGGCCTGCAAGATTCTTTAGCTTTGTTTCTCGGTACTCGGTACTCAGTCGTTGGTACTTGGCACTGAGCACTCAGCACTTCGCACTTGATAAACTATGGGATTGGGGTTTCTTCCCAAATGACCGCTATTCATCAATCGTCTCCTCTCGCGGCTGTGGAGCGCCGCGACTCCGAGCGGGAGCGCGTTTTTGGCGTTTTCCGCCGCTGGGGATATCTCCAGGCGAATCTTGATCCGCTCGGCCAGAACCTGAAGCCACTCGCCTTTGCTGAACTCGACGAACTCAAGGGCCCGGTTGCCGACGAGGCGCGCCGCCTGTATTGCGGCACCATCGGCGCTGAGTTCACGTACATCACCGACCCCGAGCAGCGCCGCTGGATCATCGAGCGCATGGAATCGGAAGCCCCGGCCACCAACCGCGAACGTGTGCTCTCCATGCTGCTACGCTCGGAGATTTTCGAGCAGACGCTGCAATCCCGCTATCTCGGTACCAAGCGCTTCTCGCTGGAAGGCGTGGCCTCGCTCATCCCCGCGCTCGACGAGGCCATGCAATCCGCCCTTGACCACGGCGCCGTAATGGCCGTGCTCGCCATGAGCCATCGCGGGCGTCTGACGGTCATGACCCAGATTGTCGGCACCCCTGCGGCCGACGTCTTCTCGCGCTTTGAAGACGTGGACCCGCGCAGCGTGCTCGGCGGCGGCGACGTGAAGTACCACGTCGGTGCAACGGGAAAATACCGCGCGCCCGATGGCCGCACCCTCAACGTCCACCTGGTCTCGAATCCGAGCCACCTCGAAGCTGTGGACCCGGTCGCCATCGGCCGCACCCGCGCCAAGCAGATGCGTCTCGGCGATGACGGCCAGGCGCAAGTCGTTGCCGTTATCATCCACGGCGATGCCGGGTTTGCCGGACAAGGCATCTGGGCCGAGACGCTGAATTTCGCCGAACTTCCGGCTTATTCGGTCGGTGGCTCCATTCACGTCATCGCCAACAACCTGATCGGTTTCACCACCAATCCTTGCGACGAGCACAGCTCGCGCTACGCCTCCGACCTCGCCCGGCGTAACAAGATCCCGGTCTTCCACGTGAATGCCGAGGATCCCGAAGCCGTCGTCCGCCTTGCCCGCATCGCGATGGACTTCCGCTACGAGTTCGGCCGCGACGTCGTCATCGACATCATCGGCTTCCGCCGCCACGGCCACAGCGAGATCGACGACCCGACAATCACGCAGCCTCTGCTCTACGCGAAGATCAAAGATCATCCTCCCGCCTACGAGACTTACGCCCGCCAGCTCGGCGTGGATTTCGCGGCGCCGGTGGAGCAGTTCCGCAATGAATTGCTGGAAGCGCAGAAAGCGGGTGCGGCGGCCACCAAGCTGCCGCAGTTCCACACCCTTCCCTCCTATTGGGACAATTTCTACGGCGGCGCGTACAAGCCCGAGTATGAAGTGGAAACCGGCGTGTCGCCCGACCAGCTCGCCCGTATCGGCGATGTCGTCGGCAGCGCGCCCGCGGACTTCCACGTTCATCCGAAGCTCATGAAGTTGCTCGAGCAGCGTCGCGAGATGGGACAAGGCAAGCGCCCGATCGATTACGGCATGGCCGAAGCGCTTGCCTTCGGATCGCTATTGCTGCAAGGCACTCCGGTTCGTCTTACCGGCCAGGACACTCGCCGCGGAACTTTCAACCAGCGCCACGCCGCCCTTATCGACGTGCAGAACGAAGCGGTGTACATCCCGCTACAGCACCTCGCCGCCAACCAGCCGCCCTTCGAGATCTACAACTCGTC
>DAISJI010000170.1:0-3034 GCA_036821585.1 Terriglobales bacterium | reverse complement strand
CAGGCGTTGCGCAAGTGGCGCAAGCCGGTCGTCGTTTTCACGCCCAAGAGCATGCTGCGCCATCCGGAAGCGTCGTCGGCAATCGGAGAATTCAGCCGCCCGCACTTCCTCAACCTGGTCCCCGATAGCGAAGTGACCGACGCCAGGCGCATCCTCATCTGCTCCGGCAAGATCGGGCATGAGCTGCGCGAAGAGCGAAAGCGGCTCAATGACACTTCGACGGCCATCCTCTTCCTTGACCAGATGTATCCGCTGCCGGAAAACGAAATCTCCGCCGAATTCGAACGGCACCCCAACGCCGAGGAGATCATCTGGGTGCAGGAGGAGCCGGCGAACATGGGCGCGCTCTGGTTCGTGATGCCGCGTCTGCGGCGCCTGACGCACGGGAGGCCGGTACGCTCCATCAAGCGGTCAGCCTCCGCCAGTCCCGCAACCGGTTCCGCCAAGGCCCACGAATTGGAGCAGAAAACCCTGCTGACTCTGGCATTTGCGTCGGGCAAGAAGTAAGAAGATAGACGTTTACAGCTCGAAACGCATCTCATCTCTGCGGAGGGTGGGGGTGTGCCGCCATGGTCGTTCATCCGACCCCGTATGCGAGATTGGCTGTGCCCTTTGTTGCGCCGCTGAAAAAGCCGCCGACTTTCGGCAACATCGTCTTTCGCTCCATTCGCGCCGCAGTGGCGGTGTTCGCCCTGTGTATCCTCGCCCAGTGGCTGATCTACGGAAAGCTGCTCGACGATCCGAGAATCCGCTTCGTGACCCCCACCATCGCTGCCGTCGTTACCGGGATCGTTACGTTTCGCATGCTGAAGGTGAAGCGCGACCACATCCTCGCCTTCCATGAGCGCTTCCGGGCAATTGGCGAAGCGCATCACCACATTCGCAACGCCCTGCAAAGCATCTCGTATCAGCGCTATTTCATTCAAGACACGGAAGAGGCCAAGCGCCTGACACAAGCCGTGCAACGCATCGAGTGGGTACTCAACGAAATCTTCCCTCTCTTCGAGACCGAGAAATTCCCCCGCAATAAAGACGGCGGCCCCGCGGGCGGAAATCGCACTGGGGCCGCTTAGCAGACGGTCGATCTCCTTCTATTTTACGGCGACCTTCGTCAACTTCACCGTCGCGATCGTCTTTCCCTGGTCGATCACCCGCAACGTCGCATCCTGCCCGTTGGCGGTCTCCAATTCGAAGCTGAGATCGCTCCCGCCGGTCGACACCAGCTTCGCTTTCCCGTCCTGGTTTGCCGCCTGAAATTGCAGGAGCATGGGCGGTGCGTTCAAGAATTTCGCGTTGCTGACCGTCAACTCCCGGCTTGCGTCCATCATGCGCACGTCCGTATGTCGGTTGGTGTTGGTGACGGTTATCGTGATCGGCCGCCCGTTCAGTTCTCCCTTCCACGTTCCGAAGATCGGGGAAGCGTACGCGGCGACGGCCATTGCCATTACCACAACCATCGTTACTGCGATTTTGTAAGCTTTCATGTGTCCTCACCTCGCATCTCAAGACGGCGCACGGCTCGAAGTGTTAACGCATCTTTACATCGCAGATCTCTCTCGAACCACCTTTTCGCTCACCTTTCGCCGTTCCCCTCGTATAAAGTTATGCGAGAGTGTGGTCCACCGGCGCCTGATGGCGGAACTCGGAAAAAATCTGGACGAAATTGAACTTACGCACCCGGCGGGTTCCTCCGCGTGGGCGCCGTTGCGCGAACCTGTGTTCCGTTCGCTGTGGTTGGCAGCCGTCATCTCCTACACGGGAACATGGATCCAGATCGTCGGCAGCGGCTGGCTGATGGCCTCGCTCACCGCTTCTCCCTTGATGGTGTCCCTGGTGCAGGCCGCCGGAGCTTTGCCGGTCTTCTCCGTCATCCTGCTGGCCGGCGCGCTGGCCGACACCGTGGACCGCCGCCGCCTGTTGCTCATCACGCAATCCTGGATGGTGGTCGCCGCCGCCTCCCTCGGCATCCTGACCCTGCTCGGCCACGTGACGCCGTGGATGCTCCTCGCGTTCACTTTCCTCCTCGGCCTCGGCTCGGTGATGAACGATCCTGCGTGGCAGGCGATCACGCCCGAAATCGTTTCGCACCGCAACTTTGCCCAGGCCGTGGCGCTGAACTCGGTCGGCTTCAACGTCGCCCGCGCGGTCGGGCCGGCCCTGGGCGGGCTCATCATCATGCTGGCCGGATCGGGCGCCACCTTCCTCGTCAATGCCGCTTCGTTCTTCGGCGTGATCTTCGTGCTTTATTCGTGGAAGCGGCCGCGCGTCGTCCCCGAACGCCGCGAGCGAGTATTTCGCGCCGTTCGTACCGGGCTCGAATATTTCCGGCAGTCACCTCCGGTGCGCGCCGTGTTGGTTCGGACCGCGGTGTTCAGCGTCGCCGCCAGTGCTCTGCTTGCGCTGCTTCCGCTCATGGCCAAGCCCTTCGGCTCGGTCGGCTTCGGCATCATGCTCGGCTGCTTCGGCGCGGGCGCGCTCGCCGGGGCCGCCATCCTGCCGTCGCTGCGCCGCCGCATGTCGATTAACAAGGTAGTGGCGCTGGCCACGCTCGTCTTTGCCGCCGCCACCTTCGCCACCCCGCGCCTGCACACCTTCGCCGAAATGTGCGCCGCGCTCTTTGCCGGCGGAGGCGCATGGATTACCATCGTCGCCATCCTGAACGTCTCCGCGCAGACGATGTGCCCGGCATGGCTGCGGGCGCGCGCACTTTCGATGTACTTATTGGTATTGCAAGGTGGGATGGCTTCGGGCAGCGCGATCTGGGGAGCGATCGGCGAAAGTTGGGGGATCGCTACGGCGCTCTCGATCGCCGCGCTTACCCTCGTTGCCGGGCTCACCACCGCGCGGCATTACCGGCTCCAGACCATCTCGATGCCCGTACCAACGGCTGCGGTCAACGGAACGGCCACTTAATAAGGCATCATTTCTGTACGACTTTTGCTGAGAGGAAAACCATGCGAATCACCGTTCGAATACTCACTGTAGTGCTGCTGTTCACCTGCCTGGCCGCCGCGCAAGCTCCGGCTGCGCAAAA
>DAISJI010000169.1:1328-5598 GCA_036821585.1 Terriglobales bacterium | reverse complement strand
GCTTTGCCGACCGTCAGGATGACCCGCTTGGAGAGCGCCCGCTCGGCCTCGAGACAGCGCGTGCAAAGGCATTGGAAGTCGGCGACGGAACCGTCTTTGTGTTCTACGCGGATCGGCAGCACATGGCGGACGGTGGCGCGGCACATGGAACACTTCCCCCCTCCGTTGATTCGGTACTGGAGTTCCGCGTATGAACCCAGGATTTTCTCGAGCCGCTGGTCCGGGTGGCCGCCCGTCTCAGCGAGACTCTCGAAGTAGTCCTGCATCACATTATGCGGAATGTCCTTGGGAGGTTCCTTGCTCATAGGAAAGGCAATATGGCACAAATGTGCCGGACGGGCAACCGGCATCGTCCGAAGGTTACCTGGACGTGGTTACCTAACGGTAACCGAGATCCAAGTGGAATCCTCGTGTATGGACGTGCGGGGATACCGGCGCGCCCTGAAGGGGACGTTCACATCGCCAGGAAAAGTAGTGGGCGAAAGGACACAGACGCCGTGTTCGAAGCGGGCGCGGACACGTCCGCTGGCGAATTCCTGTGGGAACTCCACAGGTTGCCGGGCGCCGCTGCACAGGTACAGGGAAAAGAGATCGCAGAACTGGAGCAGCGGGAGCAGCGAGTCCCACCGGGAGGTATCGGCCGAAGCCCGCTTTAGCTCGGACTGACGACGCTGCTCGCGAGAGAGGAAGGTGACGATCTGCTCCTGCACACCGAGCGGGTCCTCGGCGCGGCGGAGACGGTACTCGCCCAGCCAGGCAAAGTGCTGCGAAACCATGTATCCGCCAATCGCAGATTCTTCCTCGGCTCGGTCCACCGAGGCGGTCCAGGCGCGCAGGAAGGTCTGCGGCTGGACTTCGAAGAAGGAAACCGGGCGGCCGTCGGGGTGGAGGCTTGGCAATTTCTTCGGATCGGACTCGAAGAGTTCCCAGCCGGCGTCGTGCATCGAGATGGCGCGCACGATCTGCGGATCGACCTTAGCGAAATCATCGCGCGAAAAGTGCAAAGCGATCTCGCCGGAGAGTGCGGCATGATCGGGCTGGGTAATCAGCCACCACGCGTCGGCCTTCCTTTTTTGTTGAGCTTCGACGGCAGTCCACGCGGGAACAAAATGTGGAGCAGGATCGGGATCGGAATCGAAGATCGGTCGCAGGACCATCAGCGTGCCGCGCGGCGCATGCGGGCCGACGCCGCGGCCATCGGGCCGGAACTGTGCGGGGGCTTGCGCATGCCTTCCAGCAGCTCCTTCAGTACCACCGCATTGTTGTACTCGGCGTTCTTCGACGCAAAGACGAGCGTCACCTTCTTGCGCGACGCGACCAGGTCGTACAGCTGTTCGAGCGACGAACTGGCCTCCGGTTCGTGCAGTTCTTCCAGGTAGCGCTTGCGGAATGCCTGCCACATCGCGGGACGCGCGTGGAACCACTTGCGCAACTCGTTCGAGGGGGCAAGATCTTTGAGCCAGGCGTCGAGACGTGCGTCGTCCTTTTTGATTCCGCGCGGCCAGAGACGGTCCACGAGCACCCGCGCGCCGTCGGCTGCCGAGGCCTTGAGGTAGGCGCGCTTCAGGACGACATTCATCGGCTGGTATTCTACGTCAGGTCTCTGGTGTCAGGCTTCAGGTTTCAGGCTCATAGCTCGTGACGCATGGCTTATTACTCATTACTTATTACTTGTTACTTTCGACGCAATCTGACGGCAATCGCGCTGGTCGGGGTGTTCGTATTGGTCGCGTGCGACGCGGAGCCGCATAAGACGGACGCGGAACTCGGCCTGAATGCATCGCAGACGCACGGGCGGCGTGTGTTCGAGCAGCGCTGTCAGGAATGTCACTTCGCGTACGCGTCGCGCAACTTGCGCGGGCCGACCATGCACGAGCTGTTCAAGAAGCAATACATGCCCAGCGGCACGCCGGCGAACGACGACCGCGTGCGCGATGTGATCATGCTGGGAAGATCGAAGATGCCGGCCTTCGGGCGCGTGCTGACGCCGGAGCAGGTCGACGACCTGCTGGCTTATCTGCATACGTTGTAACTCATTTCTGATTTCTGATTTCTGGTTGCGGGGCTGAGTCGTCCGAACTTCCTCCCGCATCGTACAATCAAGAATTCATGGCCAGTCCGCTAATCCAGATAGAGACCGCTCCCGTGCTGCCGCGGCCCAAGCCCGAGTGGCTGAAGGCGCGCGCGCCGGTGGGCGAGAACTACCACGAACTGAAGAAGCTGGCGCGCGGGCTGGGACTGCACACGGTATGCGAGTCGGCGCAGTGCCCCAACATCGGCGAATGCTGGGAGCACAAGACCGCGACCTTTATGCTGCTGGGCAACATCTGCACCCGCCACTGCGGCTTCTGCGCGGTTCCCAAGGGAAAACCCGAGGCGATTGATTTCGACGAGCCGCGTCGGGTGGCCGAAGCGGTAGCGCGGCTGGGGTTGAAGTTCACGGTGGTGACCAGCGTCAATCGCGACGACGACAACCTGGGCGGCGCGCGCGTCTTCGCCTTGACCATCGAAGAGATCCGCCGCATCGCGCCCGGCTGCCAGATCGAAGTGCTCATCCCCGATTTCCAGGGACACGACGATTGCCTCGAAGTCGTACTCGCAGCCAAGCCGAACATCCTGAATCACAACACGGAGACGGTGCCAAGCCTGTATCGCGTCGCGCGGTCGGGCGCCCGTTACGAGCGCACGCTGCGCCTGCTGGAGCGCGCCAAGGAAATCGATCCGCGGACGGTCACCAAGACCGGCCTGATGGTCGGACTGGGCGAAACGACCGATGAACTGCTCCAGGTGTTTCGCGATTTGGCGACGAAGCACGTGGACATTCTTACGGTTGGGCAGTACCTGCGGCCGTCGAAGGACCATCTGCCGGTAAAGCGGCTGGTCCCGCCCGAGGAATTCCGCTTTCTCAAAGAAGAGGCGCTGAAAATGGGGTTCCGGCATGTCGAGTCGGGGCCGCTGGTGCGGTCGTCCTATCACGCGCACGAGCAGGCGGAATCGACCGGGTCGCTGGTCGCCAGGCGCTAGGCGACATACCACAGCATCGAGACGATTTTCCAACTACTCGCTACCAACTACTAACTACTTGCTATACGATAGGCATCCTTCGGAACAGGCCCCACTATGAAGGAATTCTATGTACGCGACGCCGTCCAGTTTGAAAACAAGAACATCACTACCTACTTCGTCGTAGCCTCCAAGCAAGTCAAGCCGCGCAAGACGGGGGAGCCCTATATCGCTCTAACGCTGGCGGACCGCAGCGGACACATTGATGCCAAGATATGGGACAACGTCGCCGAGGTGGTGGACACCTTCGAGCAGGACGATTTCGTCAAGGTCAAGGGCCTGATCAACAAATACAACCAGCGCTTCCAGCTCACCGTGCACAAGCTGCGCAAGTGCGACGAGTCGGAAATCGACTTCGCCGACTACCTGCCCAAGTCCACCAAGGACATCGAGGAGCTGTGGAGGACGCTGGGCGAGTTCGTTGCATCTTTCCAGAACCCGCATTTGAAGCAGTTGGTGGAACTGTTCATGGCGGACCCGCAACTGGTGCAAGCGTACAAGACCGCGCCGGCGGCGAAGACGCTGCATCACGCCTACATTGGCGGGCTGCTCGATCATGTTGTGTCTTTATCTAAGTCGTGCGACCTGGTGTGCCGCAATTATCCGCAGATCGACCGCGACCTGCTGCTGACGGGCGCGTTTTTGCACGACATCGGCAAAATTCACGAACTGGCCTACGCGCGCGCCTTCTCCTACACCACGCGCGGGCAATTACTGGGGCACATGATCATCGAATTGGAGATGCTGCAGGAAAAGCTGCAGCAGGTGCCGGATTTCCCTGCCGAACTCAAGACACTGGTGGAACACCTGATCATCAGCCATCACGGGCAGTATGACTTCGGGTCGCCCAAGCTGCCCATGTTTCCCGAAGCGCTGATGCTGCATTACCTCGACGACCTGGATTCGAAGATGGAGAGCATGCGCGCGCACTTCGAGCGCGAGCAGGACATGGATTCGCCGTGGACCAGCTACAACGGCTCGCTGGCGCGTCCGCTGCTGAATCCGAAGAAGTTCTTGGCGAAAGAAAAAGAAGAAGAGGCGCCCGCCGAGACACTCGCGGAGACGCCGCCTGCCGACGCGGCTGCAGCGGCGTCAGCGCCGGAACCTTCGGCGGCGGAGAAACTGCAAAAACATTTTGCGCTGAAGCCAAATAAGTAGTTTCCGCTGCCGCGATTGTTGACACAGCAACCACTCTCCGCGGTGTCAC
>DAISJI010000169.1:0-1228 GCA_036821585.1 Terriglobales bacterium | reverse complement strand
GGTTATGCAGCGTCGGGAACGCCGACCACGCGCGCCGCCACTCCCCTAACCACGAACGCAGGAGCACTGCCCATTACCGCTTCTGCCACGACCGTTCCGGCGGGCGAACACATCGTGATCCGCCTGGGCGAGACGATCAGCTCCAAACGCAACAATTCTGGCGATAGCTTCTCCGGGACCGTCGCCCAACCCGTCTCCGTTAACGGACGGGTCGTGATCCCACCGGGCGCAACCGCTGCTGGGACCGTGACGGAAGCCAAACCGTTGGGACGCTTCAAGGGCGGCGCGGTGCTGCGCATCGTGCTCAACTCGGTCAACGTGAACGGCAAGAACTACAACATCGAGACCGCTGCGATCACGCGCACGCTGAAGGGCAAGGGCAAACGAACTGCGGTCGCCATCGGCGGAGGCGCTGGATTGGGCGCGATCATCGGCGGCATCGCGGGCGGCGGCAAGGGAGCGGCGATTGGCGCAGGCGTCGGTGCCGGCGCTGGGACCGCGGGCGCGGCGTTCACCGGAAATAAAGATATCGTTCTCCCGGCGGAACGCGCGATCAGCTTCCGGCTGCTCCAGCCGCTGGATATTCGGTAAGCTGGTTCAAGGCGTAAGCCAGGCCGGGAACAGGTTTTCCTTGTGCCTTACGCCTTAAGCCTTGCGCCCAACGGATTATGCCTCTCGATTTCTCCAAATTCACTTGGCTCTCCTTCGACTGCTACGGCACGCTGATCGACTGGGAGAGTGGGATTGTCGGCGCGCTGCGGCCGCTCATTGCCGCTTCGGGACGAACCCTATCTTCCGACGGTATCCTCGAGCTTTACGCCGCGATCGAAGCGCGCGCGGAGGCTGGGCCGTATCGTCCCTACCGCGAAATCCTGGAAACCATCGTGCGGCGCATGGCCGCGCGGCTGGTGTTTTCGATCAGCGACGAACAGGCGGGCGTGCTGGCCGACACGATTGGGAAGTGGCATCCGTTCCCGGATTCGGTCAGCGCGCTGCAACGGCTGAAGCGGCGCTACAAGCTGGCCGTCATTTCCAACATTGACGACGATATGTTCGCGCGCACGTCGAAGCTGCTGGGCGATCCCTTCGATGCGGTGATCACGGCGCAGCAGGCGCGCAGCTACAAGCCGTCGGCGAACAATTTCACGCTGGCGCTGGAGCGGATCGGCGAGCCCGCGGAAAAAGTCCTGCACTGCGCACAGAGCTTGTTCCACGACATTCCGCCGGC
>DAISJI010000168.1:2257-5603 GCA_036821585.1 Terriglobales bacterium | reverse complement strand
CGCGGCCTTTGGGCATACCCTGGCTGCGGCAGCGGCGCTACAGCAAGGCAAGTAGCCGAGGGTACTGGTGGAAACGCCGGCGCCTCCCGTTTGGAAAGGAAACGCTCGCCCATAGGCGGAGCCGCCCTTTTCCCTACCTGCCGATTGAGATTCCGATGGCCGCGTCCGCCGCGATGATCCAATCCGAATTGCGCGACAAGTACGGGCGGCCGATCGCCGATCTGCGCCTGGCCATCACCGACCGCTGTAACTACAAGTGCGTGTACTGCCGCACCGGCAACGAGGGCGCGCTGTACGCGGAGCTGAGCTTTGCCGAGTATCTGCGCATCGCGCGCATCTTCGTTTCGCAGGGTATCCGGAAGATCCGCATCACCGGAGGCGAGCCGCTGCTGCGCAACGGCGTGGTGGAATTCGTGCGCGAGCTGCGGAAGATGGATGATGCGCTCGACATCGCCATCACCACCAATGGACACCTGCTGGCGGAGTTGGCGCAGCCGCTGAAGGATGCGGGGCTAACCCGCGTCACTGTCAGTATGGACGCGGTGGAGCCGGAGGCGTTTGCGCGGATCACGCGCGTGCCCAACGGATTTGAGGCGGTGCAGGCGGGGATAAGGGCGTCGCAGCGGGCGGGACTGGATCCGGTCAAAGTGAATTGCGTGCTGCTGCGCGGGTTCAACGACGGACAGATCGCTGGGTTTGGCAAGTTCGCGCGCGACGAAAACGTTGTCGTGCGCTTTATCGAATTCATGCCCCTGGAAGAAGACCGGGTGTGGTCGCCGGAGATCGTGGTGCGGCTGGAGGAGATCCTGGAGCGGATGGCGGAGTTCAAGCCGCTGGTGGAAATTCCTCACGCGCGCAGCGAAACGGCGCGGCGCTACCGCTTCAACGACGGCGTGGGAGAAATTGGGATCATCGCGCCAGTATCGAACCCGTTCTGCGGCCAATGCAGCCGGGTCCGCGTTACGTCGGACGGAAAAATCCGCACCTGCCTATTCTCGGTCTTCGACCACGATTTAGCGGGACGCATGCGCGCGGGAGCCAGCGACGAGCAACTCGTCTCTTTCCTGCGCGAGGTAGTGAACCACAAGGAAGCGCGCCACCACATCGGGGAGCCCGACTTCGTGCCCGCGTCCCGGACGATGGTCCACATTGGCGGCTGAGAACGAAGGTCTAAGGTAAATTCCGGAGTATCATCCAGCCAGATCTGAAGTAGAGTATCCTCCACACCACGCATGTCCAGAGAGCAGCGCCCGATGAGGAATATTTACGAGGTAATCCGTCAAAAAGAGGCGGAAATCCAACAGTTGCAGAAAGAGCTCGAAGCCCTGCGCCTGGCGGCGCGACTGCTCACCGACGAAGTGAAAGCGGATGTCGAGCCGACGAAGCCGGTGCGAATGGCAGCTTCTGTGTCGCCGATCAAGACCGACACCGAGATCGTGCTGCCAGCGGCGCCGCTGCGGCAGTTTCCATAAGCCGGCGGCGCGCTCGTCGATGCAAGATCAGGCCCCGGAGATAAGCACAGGAAATGGCGAACTTCCAGCCCATCAACACAGCAGACCGGCGCGGCGCCGAGCGTAGGAGCGCGCTCGACGTTCATCTGTGCCTGGTCGATCTGGGCGACAACCGCAGCGCCATGCTGCTCGACGTCAGCGAGCTCGGCATCGGCGTGCAAGCGGTGGAGGGGCCGGGCGAGGGCTTTACGACGACGTTCCGTTTCCAGCTTCCCGATACAGCAGTCCTGATCGAGGGTGAAGGTGAGATCGCGTGGGCCGACCGGGCCGGGCGCATGGGAATCCGGTTCACCCGGATCGCTTCGGAGCTGCAGGGGGAATTGAGCAAATGGGTGGCGTCGGAGGCAAACCCGCTTTTCGCCGATCAACCGGGCACCGAGGCGATGGCCGACCTGGACGCGCGCGACCGGGTGGCGCAGCTCGAGGCGCGGATCATCGTTTCCGGCTGGGCGCAAATCCAGGCGCTGAATTTCCTGGTGGACCAGATCGCGGCGATGACGCAGGCGGGCGGCGTCGCCATTGCGGTGGAAGACGGAAGCGGCATCGTCTGCAAGGCTTCGTCGGGGATTGCTCCCCAGGTGGGCGTGCGGGTCGACCCGCGCTCCGGGCTCTCGTGGGAATGCGTGCGCACGCGCGAGGTGGTGCAGTGCGTCGATACGGAGAACGACCCGCGGGTGGACCGAATGGTATGCCGGCAACTGAACATGCGGTCGGCCATGCTGGTACCGGTGAAAAAGGATGGGCGCGTCGCCGGGCTGGTGGAAGTCTTCTCCTCGCAGCCACACGCGTTTTCGAACCAAACCGTGATCCTGCTGCGCCGCGTGGCGGAGGCGGTGGCGGCGCTGGATGAGACGGCGCCGGACTTTTTGGAAGAACCCGTCCTGGAGATGCCCGGGCCGCAACCCGCGGCTCCGGTAAAGACGCCGATTACTGAAGCGGTGGCGCCGCCAAAACCGGTGGAGCCGGAGAAGAAGTTCACCGCGGCGACGCCCGCTCCGGTGGTGGCGAAGCCGATGCCACAGCCGGCGCCAATCCCGGCGGCGCCGGTAGTGGTGAAGCCGGTTCAGGCGCCTCCAGCACAGCCGCTGGCCGTTCAAAGGCCGGCAGCAGTTGTCCCAAGCGCGCCTCCCGCAGTAACGCCGACGCCGGCGGGATTTGCACCCGCGCCCGCTCCTGCGCCGAGGCCGGCAATCGTCGCACCAACGCCGCCACCGACCGTCGTGCAGAGGACAGTAATGGCGCCATCACCGGAACCTGCGGTGGCAGTGAAGCCGGCACCGGTGGCGCCCGCACCGCCTCCCATCGTTAAGCCGATTGAAAAACCGGCGGTCGCAGAGAGATATGTTGCGGTCGAAAAGCCGCAGGTGGTGATGCCGCCGCCAGTCATCGCCAAAGAGGTTGCAGCCCAGCGACCGCTGGTGAAACCAGCGGCCGAGAAGATTGAGATTGCTCCCCCGCCACCGCCGCGCATTCTTGCCAAGCTGGCACCCCTGCCGGCAGTCGCATTCAGCGGAGCAGCGGCGACGGCAGCGAAGAGGACGCCGGCGGTCGAAATGCCGATCCATCCGGCGCCGACGGAGAAGGAACAAGAACGGGCGGAGCCGCCAGTCAAAGAAGCAGCCGAACTGATGTTCATGCCGGCGGAGAAATCCGACGTTGCGGGACGCCTCGGCAGGATGTTTATCGGCGTTGCCGCAGCGCTGATGATCGCCGTGCTGGCGTATGGCGGCTGGTATTGGACGCATCCGCAGCCGGCGCCGAGCAGTACGCCGGTAACGCAACCGGCGAGCACACCCGCGCCCGTGGTGTTACCACCTGCTCCAGCAGTTTCGACG
>DAISJI010000168.1:0-2157 GCA_036821585.1 Terriglobales bacterium | reverse complement strand
CATGCGCCTGAGCGGCACGGTGACGATGCTGGTGCACATCAGCAAGAGCGGAACGGTGAGCCAGGTCAAGGTCCTCAGCGGACATCCGTTTCTGAACGCGGCCGCCGTGGACGCGGTGCGGGGCTGGAAATACGAACCGTTCCAGCTTAACGGTCAACCGATTGAAAACGACGTCAACGTGCAGGTGCGCTTCGACATACCCCGCTAGGCGCGCTTTTTTCTTGCGACTAACGGCGGCAGGTTGGACAATAGAAAGGCCTTATCACGTGCGAATGTGCTGAAGCGTTTTGGCCCTGCGGCACATCTGTATGTATAGGTAAATGGAATAACCGGCTTCAACAGCCCCGTAGGTCGGGTCACAGCCCAGCAACACTGACAGTGGACCTACTGGAGCCGGCGGATGCTTTCAACATCCCCGTTCCGGCCAGCCCGGAACTGAAAGCGAGTAAAAGAATTGGGAACAACTACCGCTGCTTGCAGCCTGGATAACTATCTGGTGCTTCCGGACCGCTCCCTGGACGAGCGAATTCTCGCGGCCAAGGAAGCCTTGGGGGACGACGTCGTGGTGCTGGGACATCACTACCAGCGCGACGAGGTATTCCGCTTCGCCGACGTCACCGGCGACTCCTACAAACTCGCGAAAGAAGCGGCAAAAGCGCGCGGACACTCCATCGTTTTCTGCGGTGTGCACTTCATGGCGGAAAGCGCCGATGTGCTGAGCCGTCCCGACCAGCAGGTGGTGCTGCCCGACCTGAATGCCGGCTGCTCGATGGCCGACATGGCCGAGATCACGCAGGTGGAAGACTGCTGGGAGCAACTGGTGCGCCTGGGCATCACCAACGATGCGGGCACGGGCGTCACGCCGATAACGTACATGAACTCCACGGCGGCCATCAAGGCGTTCTGCGGCGAGCGCGGCGGCCTGGTGTGCACGTCGTCGAATGCGCGCGGCGCGTTTGACTGGGGATTTGCGGCGAACGAGAAAATTCTCTTTCTTCCCGACCAGCACCTCGGCCGCAACACCGGATTTGGCATGGGCATACCGCTGAACGAGATGGTGGTGTGGGACCCCTTCCAGATCCAGGGCGGGGTCAGCGCGGAGCGTCTGCGGGCGGCGAAGGTGATCCTGTGGAAGGGACACTGCTCGGTGCACCAGCGATTCCTGCCCGAGCACGTGGACAATGTGCGCGCCAAGTACCCGGGGATCCAGGTAATCGTGCACCCGGAGTGCCGGTTGGAAGTGTGCCAGAAGGCGGACGGGATCGGCTCGACGGAGCGCTTGATAAAGATTGTGAAAGACGCGCCGGCGGGAACGCAGTTCGCCATCGGCACGGAGATCCACTTGATCCATCGCCTGGCGAAGGAAGTCGCGCCGGAGAAAAAAGTCATCACGCTCGACGATTCCGGGTGCCTGTGCACGACCATGTTCCGCATCTCGCCGCAGCACTTGTGCTGGGCGCTGGAGAACCTGGTGGACGGAAACGTCGTGAACCGGATCAAGGTGGACGACGGCGTGAAGCACTGGGCGAAGGTGGCGTTGGACCGGATGCTGGAAATACAGTAGACAGTTGCCGGTAAACACAGGGTCATGAAGATGAGACAATGAGTGAAATGAAGAAACGGACCTTCACCTTGATTGAGGCGCAGAACCTGCTGCCGGTGATGGAGTCGCTGCTGCGGACGTCGATGGAATCCAAGCGGCGCATCGAGGAGATCGAGGAAGAGTTCAAGAAGATCAACTACAGCGTCTTCCTGCGCGGCGGCGTGCAACTGGACATCGTGGCACTATCGCGGCTGCGAGCGGAGAGCGACAAGGCGATCCAGCGGGTGAAGGATGCGATGGCGGAGATCGAATCGATCGGCGCGCTGGTGAAGGACCTCGATATCGGGCTGATCGACTTTCCCTGCGTGGTGGACCGTACCACCGTCCTGCTCTGCTGGAAGCTGGGTGAGCAGCGGATCACGCACTGGCACGAGACCAATGAGGGATTCGGAGCGCGCAAGCCAATTGACGAGCGGATCGCGAGAGCAGGGAAGGCAAAGAAGGCGAATTAAAGTTCCTGGAATTCATCCAACGCGGCCGGTGCGCCGCGTTTTCGTTTGTAACTTGTTACAATTTCAAAGTGCACTCCTGGTGCGTTATGAAGAAGCTGTCCA
>DAISJI010000167.1:2902-5686 GCA_036821585.1 Terriglobales bacterium | reverse complement strand
TGTCCTTCAGCGCCCAGAACCACGGCACCAGCGGAATCGATACCAGCAGGCCCGCGACGGAGAAGCAGTTGGCGACCACGCGGATCGCGTTCTTGTTCTCCTTCGGCAAAAACAGGAGAACGAGGGCGCCCACCAGCGGCGTGAACAGAATGATCGAGAGTATATGGTTGTAGAACATTTTCAGCTCTTAGCCTTTAACCTTGGTTTGCCCACCCTTCCAAAAGCAGTCAGGGTGGGGCACCCAGCTCAGCGGATCGCGTAATACCAGACAAATCCCACCAGTCCCGCCACCATCACCAGGGCGTACCACTGCACCAGTCCCCACTGAAACATGCGGATCGGATACGAGAGTGCGCGAGTGACATAGGCCGGACCGTTAACGCACAGGCCGTCAATGATCCACTTGTCCCACCAATTCGAGACTGCGCCGGCGAAGCGCGTGATCCAGCCGCCACCGTTGACCGCGCCGTCTACCACGTCGGCGTCAAACGTCCATAGACCGTCGCCGAGGCCGAGCATGCCCAGCCGTACCGGCCCGAGTTTCGCGCGGCCGGTGAAGGCGTAGTCGTAGAATTCGTCCACGTAGTACTTGTTGAGCAGCGTGGTGTAAACGAATGGCGACACGCTGTTGATGGGCTCGGCGTAGCCCTTTTCGGCCTTGCCGTAGAAATGCTTCGCGGCGAAGTAGCCGATGACGCCCAAGGAAACCGAGAGAATCATGAGGACGTACTCGATCGCCCCGCCGTGCTCCTCTTCGCCCTGCGGCTTGGGAGGTGTGAGCGCGGGTTCGGACTTCTGTGCAGCAGTCGCTTCGCCGCGCTCGCTGACGGCCGGCAGCTCGTGCCCTACGGCAGCTTCGGTCGTCTCACTCACGAACACCGGCTCCAGAAAATGTTCGAAGCGGTTCGATCCGCCCAGCGCTTTTGGAATTCCCAGCCATCCGGCGCCAATCGAGCAGATCGCCAGCACCACGAGCACGCCGGTCATCGACTTCGGCGACTCGTGCACGTGGTGATCAACTTCATGGCTGGTGATTCGGCTGGGACTCCAGAAGGTTAGCGTGATCAGCCGGAACATGTAGAACGCGGTGCACAGTGCGGCGACAAAGCCAACCAGCCACAGCGCGCGGAAGGCGCCGTCGTGCGACGACCACGCCTGCCACAGAATTTCGTCTTTCGAGAAGAATCCGGCGAGCGGTGGAATGCCCGCAATGGCCAGCGTCCCAATCAGCATCGTCCGATAGGTGGTCGGGATGCGGTCCTTCAACCCGCCCATGTTGCGCATGTCCTGCTCGCCCGAGAGCGAGTGGATAACCGATCCGGAGCCGAGGAACAAGAGTGCCTTGAAGAATGCGTGCGTAAATACGTGGAAGACGCCGGCGGCATATGCGCCCACGCCCAGGGCCATGAACATGTAGCCGAGCTGGCTGACCGTGGAGTAGGCGAGCACGCGCTTGATGTCGTTCTGCACCAGGCCGATGGTGGCGGCGAAAATCGCCGTCAGCGCGCCGACAATCGCGACCACCTTCATGCTCTCCGGGGCCAGCGTGAACAGCGCGTTGGAGCGCGCCACCATGTACACGCCCGCGGTCACCATGGTGGCCGCATGGATCAGTGCGGAAACCGGCGTGGGGCCTTCCATCGCATCGGGCAGCCAGACATAAAGAGGTAGTTGCGCCGATTTGCCGCACGCTCCGATAAACAGCATCAGCGTGGCGAAGGTGATCACCGGATCGCCGCTGCTCAATCCGAACTTGTGGACCGCGGCGTTGACGTCGGTAAAGCGCACCGAGCCGAGGTACCAGGCAATCGTCATCAGGCCCAGCAGGAAGCCGGCGTCACCGATGCGGTTGACGATGAATGCCTTGTTCGCTGCCGTGGAAGCCGATTTCTTGTGAAAGTAAAACCCGATCAGCAGGTACGAGCACAGGCCCACGCCTTCCCACCCGACGAACATCATGGCGTAGTTGTTCCCCAGGATCAGCGTCAGCATGGAGAACATGAACAGGTTCATGTAGCCGAAGAACCGGTAATAGCCGCCCTCGTGCGCCATGTAGCCGATCGAGTAGATATGGATCAGCATGCCGACGCCGGTGACGAACAGCAGCCAGATCGCCGACAGCGGATCGAGCAGGAAACCCGCGTCCGCATTGAACGTGAACGGCCCGTGCGCGCCGGGAACCAGCAGCGGGTGCTGGAGGTCGCCCGTGCCCAGCCACGTGAACATGATCTTCTCGTACGGGCCGTTGGCGTGCGCCGGCTGCCACGTCTGCGTGTACTGCCACACCGCGCCGCAAGCCAGCAGGAATGCCAGCACGACCGTCCCCACGCAGAACGCGTTGACGGCCTTCTTCTCCAGCCGGCGGCCGAAGAAGAACATCACGGCCGCGCTGAAGATCGGCAGCAGCGGGATCATCCAGATTTTGTCTAAGAAGAACATTTGTTATTAGCTCTCAGCTATCAGCGCCAGCTACCACTTCAACAGATCCACGTCATCCACGTTGACCGTCTCTTTGTTCCGGAAGAACGCGATGATGATGCCCAGCCCGACCGCCGCTTCGGCCGCAGCGTCGGTAATGATAAAGATCGCGAACACCTGCCCGTTCAGGTTGTAAAGCCGCGAGAACGCCACCAGGTTCAGGTTCACCGCGTTCAGGATCAGCTCGATCGACATCAGGATCACGACCACGTTCCGGCGCGTGATCACGCCGATCGTCCCGATGATGAACAGCGCCGCTGCGACGACTAGGTAATGCAGTGTTCCAATTGGTGCCATAGAAGCTCT
>DAISJI010000167.1:0-2802 GCA_036821585.1 Terriglobales bacterium | reverse complement strand
AAATCACCAAATCACTCAATCACCAAATCCCTAAACCCTCTTCTTCGCCATCACCACCGCGCCCACGATGGCGACCAGCAGCAGCAGCGACGCGATTTCAAACGGCAGCAGGTAGCTCTGGAACAGCACCATGCCGACTTGCTGCGTATTCATGGGCTCGGGCGGGGCGGCCGGCTTGAGCGGAAAAATCGCGCTTCCCTTCTGGTAGACGAACAGGAGCATCGCGCCCAGCGCCAGCCCGGCGGCCAGTCCGACGTGCCACTGGTGGTTGAAGACGTATTCGCGCTGCGCCTGCTCGATGTTCACCAGCATGATCACGAACAGGAACAACACCATGATTCCGCCGGCATACAGGATGATCTGTACACCGGCGACAAACGGCGCGTAGAGCATCAGGTACAGCCCGGCGAGCGCAAGCAGCGTGATGATCAGCGACAACGCCGAATGCACCGGGTTCCTGCGCGTGATCACCAGGATGGCGCCCAGCACGGCCACCGTCGACAGGAAGTAGAAGAAGAACGTTGGGGCAACAGGTGTCATCGTGTGTACACCGTCGGTTCCGAGCCGCGCTCCAGGCGTTCGCGGTCGAACACCAGGTCGTCGCGGCTGTATTGGGCAATCTCGAAATCCTGGCTCAGTTCCAGGCAATCCGTGGAGCACGCTTCGGCGCACAGCCCGCAAAACATGCAGCGGCTGACGTCGTAGGTGAACGTCGTCATTTCCTTGCGCTTGGTCACCGGGTTGCGCTGGCTGCCAACCACGATCAAATGCTCCGGGCAGGCGCTCGCGCACAGATTGCAGGCGATGCACAGCGTCTCGCCCGTGTCCGGGTTCACGTTCAACCGCGGCAGCCCGCGATAGCGCTCGGCAATCGCCGGCCGCTCCAGCGGATACTGTTCGGTATAGACCTCCTTCGGGTCCTGGTAGCGGAAGGTGACATTCAGTCCCTTCATCAGGTCCACCATGAACATTTTTCGGAGGAGAGGCGCTATCGCCATAGCATGACTCCCTTGATCCAGGTCACTAACTCAGGGCTCAGCCCGATCAGGCCGGTGAGCAGCAATACCCCGAGCCCCACCGGCAACAGAACTTTCCAACCCACGCGCATCAACTGGTCAAAGCGGTAACGCGGGAACGTCGCGCGATACCAAATGTAGAGGTAGAGGAACACGGCGATCTTGGCGACGAACCAGAAGATGTCCTGGATGCGGTCGCGCACCGGAGGCACCAGCAGCACCAGGCCGATGCCGCCCATCACAACGCCTAGCGCCCACAATCCTATGACCTGCGGCCTCATCGCCGGGTGCTTGGGCATCCGCAGCGCGTTGAAGAAACAAAAGAACGCCAGCAGGAACAACACACCGGCGGGCACGAGATAGGAAACCAGGTCCACGATGCCGAGCTCGGGATGCTCCCAGAAGAACGGTATGGCGATCGAGGGCCCATGAATGCTGGCGAAGGGCCGCATCCATCCGCCCAGCCACAGCGTGATCGCGATCGACGAGACCGCCACCATCGCCGCGTACTCGCCGAGCATGAACAGCGACCAGCGCAGCCCGCTGTACTCGGTATGGAACCCGGCCACCAGTTCCGACTCCGCTTCCGGCAGATCGAACGGCGTGCGGTTCGTTTCCGCCACCATCGCGATGGCGAAGATCACGAACGCCACCAGGCCGACCGGGAAAAACTTGAAGACGAACCAAACGTGCTGCGCCTGCTGCGCCTGCACGATGCCGATCATGCTCAGCGTTCCGCTCGCCGTGCCTTCGCCGATGCCGTACATGCCGGTGCCGAGAAATCCGGTCATCAGCACCGCCGAGACGACCGCCAATCCCATCGCGATTTCGTAGCTCACCATCTGCGCGCTGGAACGCAGCGAACCCATCAGCGGAAAGTGCGAGTTCGACGCCCAACCCGCCATCACGATGCCCAGCACGCCCAGCGACGACACGCCCAGCATGAACAGCAGGCCGATGTTCATGTCGGTGACCGCGTGCGCCACGCCGAACGGCACCACGATGAACCCGGTGAATGCGACCACCACCACCCACACCGGCGCGAACCAGAAGATGGGCTTGTCCGCTTCGGCGGGCATGATGTCTTCCTTGGTGAACAGCTTGAGCGCGTCGGCGATCGGTTGCAGCAGGCCGTGCGGGCCCACGCGCATCGGCCCCAACCGCACCTGCATGTGCGCCAGCGCCTTGCGTTCGGCCCAGTTCATGATCATCACGATCATCGACACGCCGCCGAACACGATCAGGATGTAGACCAGCGCCCAGAACTGGTTGTTCGCCTGTCCGGGCGTGACCGTCGAACGAAAGTAGCTTGTGATGTAGTCCAGCATTACCGGTCCACCTCGCCCAGGACGATGTCGAGCGTGCCGATCACGGCCACCACGTCGGCCACCAGCGCGCCGCGCACCATCTTGTCGAGCGCTTGCAGGTTCACGAACGACGGCGGACGCACGCGCAACCGGTACGGCTGCGTGGAGCCGTCGCTCACCACGAAATATCCGAGTTCGCCCTTGGGCGCCTCGATGGAGACGTACACCTCGCCCACCGGCGGCTTGATCACCTTCGGCACCTTGGCCATGATCGGGCCTTCGGGAATCGAGTCCACCGCCTGCTCGACGATGCGCAGCGACTGCCGCATTTCCGCCACGCGCACCAGGTATCGGTCGTACGTGTCGCCATTGATGCCAATCGGCACTTCGAAATCGAACTTCTCGTACAGCGAGTACGGCTGCGCCTTGCGCAGGTCCCACTTCACGCCGCTGGCGCGCAATACCGGGCCGGTGACGCC
>DAISJI010000166.1:2163-5732 GCA_036821585.1 Terriglobales bacterium | reverse complement strand
ACGGCAAACAAGAGAACATGCTCGGCTCCTTCAACCCAGTATCTTCCCTGGGATGGGCGGTGGTCGCGCAGAAGCCGCAGGCGGAGGCCTACCGCGACATCCAGCAAATGAAGAGCGAGGCGATCTGGTACGCGATTTACGCCGCCATCTTCAGCGTCCTGATCTCGATGCTGGCGGCGCAGCGCATTACCACGCCGATCAACATTCTTACGAATTCGAGCCGCGCCATCGCGCAGGGCGACTTCTCGCAGCGCGTTCACCTGAAGAGCCGCACGGAAATCGGCGAACTGGCCGACACGTTCAACCACATGACCGAGGACCTGGAGCGGTTCGTCCTCGACCTGAAACGTGCCGCCGAGGAGAACCGCGCCCTGTTCATGGGCTCGATCCAGATGCTGGCCGGCGCGGTCGATGAAAAGGACCCGTACACCCGAGGCCACTCCGACCGCGTCACGCGCTTCTCGACGGACCTGGCGAAGGAACTGGGGATGAGCGAGGCGGAGATAGAAGTGGTCAGGATTGCCGCTCAACTGCACGACGTGGGCAAGATCGGCATCGAGGACCGCATCCTGAAGAAACCCGGCGCGCTGACTCCCGACGAGTACGAGATCATGAAGACGCACACGACGCGCGGAGCCAATATCCTGCGCCCGGTGCAGCAGTTGAAGGAGATGATCCCGGGGATTGAGCTGCACCATGAATCCCTCGACGGCCGCGGATATCCGTTTGGCCTGAAGGGCGATGAGATCCCGCTGGCGCCGCGCATTATCGGCGTCGCCGACACGTTCGACGCCATGACCACGAACCGCCCCTACCAGGCGGCGCGCCCGCCCGAGTATGCGCTGAAAATCATCCAGTCGCTGGCCAAGACGAAGTTCGATCCCAAGGTAGTGGATGCAATGCAACGCCTGCTGGAGCGCGGCGATTTGCACGTGCGCCGCGCGGCCGTAGTCGCCGACACACCGCTTCCGCCGGAAGACGCGAACACGGTCGCGGTGGAAACCACCCGCTCTTAGTTCGGTTGCACAACAGAACAGGCGAGCCCGTGGGCTCGCCTGAGTTTTTGTGCGGCCGTCCTCCGCGTAAGCGCCAATTTTCGACGATGCCGGACGCGATTCGTACGCGCACCCGGCCGTCGCCGCGCTGCCGATATAATTGTAGGTTTCAAGCTACCCAACAGGTGTTCATGGCCAAGATCCAAACGTTATTCGGCAGCCTCGACGAGGAGCCCCAGAAACCGGGTTTCCTGGACCGCATGAAGCAGGCGGTCCAGCGCACGCGCGAAAACCTGAGCGAGCGCATCGAGGAAGTAGTTTCGTTGGGCAAGGAGATTGACCGCTCCACGCTCGACGACCTGGAAGCCACCCTCCTTGGCGCCGACCTGGGCAACACCACGACGCAGGAGGTCCTGGCCGCCCTGCGCGAGAAGGTGGACCGCAAGCAGATCGGCAACGTCGAAGAACTCAAGCGGGTATTGAAGGAAGAACTGCTCAACATTCTCAGCCGCGCCAACATGCAGCCCGCAACCGCCGTTGAACCGCCGGAGGTCATCCTGGTTGTGGGCGTCAACGGGACCGGGAAGACCACGACCATCGGGAAATTGGCAAGCGTCCTGCGCTCCCAGGGCAAGACCGTATTGCTGGCCGCGGCCGATACCTTTCGCGCGGCGGCGATCGAGCAACTGGAAATCTGGGGAGAGCGGACGGGGGTTGAGGTAATCAAAACCAAGCCCGGCGGAGATCCATCGGCGGTGCTGTTTGACGCGCTCCAGGCGGCAAAAGCTCGTAATACGGACTATGTGATCGTCGATACCGCCGGGCGCCTGCATACCAAGTCGAACCTGATGGACGAGCTTTCCAAGATGCGGCGCACCGCGCAGCGCATTATTCCCGGCTCGCCGCATGAAACCCTACTGGTGATGGACGCCACCACCGGGCAGAACGGGCTGCAGCAGGCGCGGCTCTTCACCGAGTCGGCGGGCGTAACCGGAATCGTGCTCACCAAGCTGGATGGTACGGCGAAGGGCGGCATCGTGGTCGCCATCTCGCGCGAGTTGGGCGTGCCGGTGAGATACGTGGGTGTGGGAGAGAAGCAGGGAGACTTGCTGCCGTTCGACCCACGCGGGTTCGTGGATTCGTTATTCGCATAGAGGTGCAGGATGTCGGGTGTGATTGCCGTCATCGTGGTTGCCATTGCCATTTGGTTTCTGTGGCGCGTGATGCTGCGCTTCATCGTCAACGAAGATGGATCCGTGGACAACGTGATCAGCGGGCAGTCGCCGCTCGGTTTTGGTCTGGACGAACAGTCGGTGCGCACCGTCCAGCAATGGCGATTCACGCCCGCGATGCTCGACGGGCAGCCGGTCAAGGCTGATGTGCGGGCCGAAACTACTTTTTGTCTCTACTGATGCCGAAACATGACGATCTCGCGCTCATGCGCCGCGCCCTGGAACTGGCGCGACAGGGAACAGGCCTGACTTCGCCCAACCCATGCGTGGGAGCGGTGATCGTCGATCATGACGGCAACACGGTTGGCGAAGGCAGTTACACCTATGACGGGTTGAAGCACGCGGAGGTCCTGGCGCTGGAGCAAGCAGGCGAGAAGGCCCGCGGCGCAACCGTGTACGTCAACCTGGAACCGTGCGCCCACCAGGGACGAACCGGTCCGTGCGCCGAAGCCTTGGTAGAGGCGCGCGTGGGGCGAGTGGTGGCGGCGGTGGAGGACCCAAACCCAGCCGTAAGCGGAAAGGGATTCGACATCCTGCGCGCTGCGGGAGTTGAAGTCAGTGTCGGTGTGGCTGCGGACGAAGCGCGCTCACTCAACGAAGGCTTTGCCCGGTATGTTCGCACCCGCCTGCCGCTGGTTACCCTGAAAACGGCAATGACCCTGGACGGCCGCATCGCGCCTCCACCCGGTGAATCGGAGGACCCGTCGGCACTTGGCGTGGACGGTACTGCCGGCGGCTGGATCACCAGTGAAACGGCGCGCAATCACGTGCAGGAATTGCGCCATGCCGCCGACGCAATCATGGTCGGTGTGGGTACCGTGATTGCCGACGACCCGTTGCTCACCGACCGTACCGGACTTCCGCGGCGGCGCCCGCTGTTGCGCGTCATCGTCGACTCGCGCTTGCGGCTGCCGTTTGAGTCGCGTATCGCCAAGACTTGCCGCGACGACGTCATCGTCTTCTGCTCCTTTGCGGAAGAGAAGCGCAAAGCCGAACTCATGGCGCGCGGTATCCGCGTCGAACAGATCGCGCTCGGGACCAGCGGCGGCCGCACCGACCTCAAGGCGCTCGTCAAACGCCTGGGCGAAATGGATATCACCAGCCTGATTATCGAAGGCGGAGCGATGGTCAATGGCGCGGCCCTGGTGACGGGAATCGTGGACAAGGTCTTCCTCTACTACGCGCCGAAGCTACTGGGCGGGTCCGGTTCGGTGCCGTTCGCCGCCGGGCCCGGCTTCCGCCGCATGAGCGAAGCCGCGGTGGTAAAGAACTTCCGCATTCATCGGTTTGGCGAGGACTTCGCGGTCGAGGGGTACATTCGGGATCCGTGGAGCGAGTGAAA
>DAISJI010000166.1:0-2063 GCA_036821585.1 Terriglobales bacterium | reverse complement strand
CTATGTTTACCGGAATCATCGAAGAAGTCGGACGCATTACCTCCATCGTCAAAGAGCGCGGAACCCAGCGCATCACTATCGAAGCGCAGAACACGCCCCAACAACTCAAGGTAGGCGACAGCGTGGCCGTTAGCGGTGTCTGCCTGACGGCGGTTCGTATTGGCGAGAAGTCCTTCGGCGCCGATCTGGCGGAAGAAACGGTCAACCTCACTTCGTTTTCCCGCATCGCGCAAGGTGCATTGGTAAACCTTGAGCTGCCCATGAAAGCCGATGGCCGCTTCGGCGGTCATGTTGTCCAGGGCCACGTGGACGGAACCGGCAAATTTGTCGGCTTGGAGCCCATTCCGGGCGCCGAAGATTTTTGGCTGCACCTCGAGATCCCCGGCGAACTGGCGAAATACGTTGTGTACAAGGGCTCGATTTCGATCGAGGGCATCAGCCTGACGGTGGCAAAGGTCGAAGGCGTGCGTGTGGTCATCGCCATCATTCCGCATACCGCGCAGGCGACGAACCTGATCTCGCTCAAACGCGGCGACCCCATCAATATCGAGACCGACATCATCGCGAAATATGTCGAGAAGATGATTGGCGAGCGCTCAGCTCCAACGTCAACGATGAAGGTGGAAGACTTAGTTTCTCAAGGTTTCTGATTTTCTACCGGTTAGCAGCTAACGGCTGGGGAGCGCATCCAATTACAGTTGTTCGCGCTTCTCACCTGACTGAAAGAAGGAAGTGAACCATGGCAGCGATTCCCGAAAAGTACGCCGACCTGTTCAACAAGAAAGCATTCGCCAGCCTCGCCACCGTGTTGCCCTCCGGCCAGCCGCAGGTCACGCCCGTGTGGGTGGACTACGACGGCCGCCATGTCCTGGTGAACTCCGCCCTCGGCCGCAAGAAAGACGAGAATATGCGCAAGGACCCGCGCGTTTCGCTCGCCATCGTGGACCCCGAGAACCCGTATCGGTACATGGAAATCCGCGGCCGCGTTACGGAGATCACGCAGGACGGCGCCGATCAGCACATCGACAAGATGGCGAAGAAGTATCTCGACAAGGACAAGTACCCGTTCCGCGCGCCGGGCGAAGTGCGCGTGCTCTACAAGATCGAGCCGGAGCACGTCTCCAGCTGGGGATAAGCGGGATCAGCGGGTCGACGGCGGCGTGGTGCGCGGTGGTGTCTGCGTGGAACGCTTGTCGGTGTGTTTCCGGCCGTCCGTGCGCGGGGCGGGAGCAGCCGTGCCGGCCTTGCGATGCCACCCGCCGGCGGGTGTGTAGCCACGGCGCCGCGACTGCCCAAACATGGGCAGCGACAGCAAACAAACCGCGACCAGCATCCAGCTCAGCTTGCGCATAAGTAACGGGATAGCAGAATTGTGTCAGGCTTGGAGCGCTTCGTAAAGAGCACAATTGTGGATCCGCGAAACGAGATCTAGGGAGCAGCCGGCCTGCCGCCGCTGAGTCCGTCGTCGACATGCAGCCTGGAGACGTCGAGCATGTCCAATTCCAGGAACTGCCGGACGATCGGATTGTCAGCCTTGGGCATTTCTTCCACCGGGCCGTAGAACGCAACCTTGCCTTCGTGCAGAAAAACCACCCGGTCGGCAAGCTTTTCCGCCAACCTCATGTCGTGCGTGACCACCACGCTCGTCAACCTCAACTGAAACTTTAACTTTTTGATTAAATCGCCTAGTAATTGGGCCATTAGCGGATCGACCATGGTTGTAGGCTCGTCGTAAAGCACGGCCTCCGGCTGGGCCGCCAGCGCCCGCGCGATGGCCACCGACCGCTTCATTCCGGTGGACAGGTCCGAGGGCAGAAGATCGCGCATGGCGCGCACGCCCACCATCTCCAGCAGGCCGTCCACGATCTGGTAAATCTGCTTTTCGTCCAGGTCCCTGCGTTCGCGCAGAGGAAAGGCGACATTCTCGCCGACGGTAATCGAGTCAAACAGCGCCCCATTCTGGAAGACCATCGTGACTTTCTTGCGGATGCGCTCCAGGTCGGGCTCACCGTAATCGGTAATGTCCTCGCCCGCCACCCAGACCCGCCCCGAATCCGGCTTGA
>DAISJI010000165.1:4141-5747 GCA_036821585.1 Terriglobales bacterium | reverse complement strand
CATGCCGGAAACCATGCTGGCAATCGTGAAGGCGGAGGCGAAACCCGGCGCCGAATTTCGCGAAGTCCCGGTCCCGAAAATCGGCCTCACCGACGTCCTCGTCAAAGTCAAAGTCGCCAGCGTTTGCGGCACCGACCTCCACATTTATAACTGGGATGCATGGGCGCAGAACCGCATTCATCCGCCGCTGATTCCGGGGCACGAGTTCTGCGGCCACGTTGCCGCCGTGGGCGCGGAAGTTACTGCGGTCAAGGAAGGCGACTTCGTCTCCGCCGAGATGCACGTCGCCTGCGGCAAGTGCCTGCAATGCCGGACCGGGGAAGCGCACATCTGCCAGAAAGTGAAGATCATCGGCGTGGACGCCAACGGCGCCTTCGCCGAGTACGTCTGCATCCCCGAGTCGAACATCTGGAAGCTCGACCCGGAAATCCCGCAGGAATACGCCTCCATTCTCGATCCGCTGGGCAACGCGGTGCACACGGTGCTGGCCGGTGAAATCGCCGCCAAGTCGGTCGCCATTAGCGGCTGTGGTCCGATCGGGCTGTTCGCCATCGCGGTCGCCAAAGCCTGCGGCGCGACGCAGGTGTTCGCCATGGAGGTCAACGAATTTCGCCGCAAGATTGCGCAGCAGATGAAGGCCGACTACGTTCTCGATCCGGCCACGCAGGACGTGAAGCAGATCGTGCGGGATGCGACCAACGGTGTCGGCGTGGACGTGCTGCTGGAGATGTCCGGCCATCCCGACGCGATCCATCTTGGATTCGGAATCATGCGCAGCGGCGGGCGCGCCTCGCTGCTCGGCATTCCCTCCAAGCCGGTGCAGTTCGACCTCGCCAGTGAAATCATCTTCAAGGCCGCGGTGGTGCAGGGCATCAATGGCCGCCTGATGTATAAAACGTGGTACCAGATGACGGCGCTGCTCAAGGCCGGCAAGCTCGATTTGCACCCGGTCATCACCGACCGCATGCCGCTCAAGGACTTCTCCAAGGGTATGGAGCGCCTGCGCACCGGCGAGGCGAGCAAGATTCTGCTGTACCCGAACGGCAGCAAGTAGCTACTCTTAGCCGATGAGCACTCCCGCTGCCGCGCTAAACGAGCCTCTCACCCAGATTTCCCGCGAGCTCGACGAGTGCAGCTTGGGTGTCGAACGAGTCATCGCGCAAGCCGCCGATGCACTCTGGACACATCCGCCGCGAGGTGGTTGGTCAGTGGGGCAGTGCGTCGCTCACCTCATCCGGACCGCTGACGAGTGGGCGCCCCGGTTGGACGGGGCGCTCGCCGACGCTCCTTCCGGATCGCCGCCGTATAAGCCGAAGCTGACCGGACGCCTCCTCAAGTGGTTTATCGAGCCGCCTTACCGCATGAAGACGAAGGCAGCGCCGATCTTCACCCCGCGCCAGCGCACCATCCCCGCCGCCGATTTGCTGGGTGAGTTCCTCGTGGCCCAGCAGGAAGTACAGCGAATGCTGCGGCTGTCTGACGGAAAGGCGATTGACCGAGTCATGCTGCCGTCGCCGGTCAACGCCCGCATGAAGTACGATATCTATTCGACGTTCTGCATTATCGCGGCCCACGAGCGCCGGCACCTCTGGCAGGCGGAACGCGT
>DAISJI010000165.1:0-4041 GCA_036821585.1 Terriglobales bacterium | reverse complement strand
TATCTCGGCGACCAGCTCAATGAGCTGAAGCAAAAAGGCACGTACTTCAAGCTGCGCGTGCTGGAAGACGAGCAGGACGCCGTCTGTACCTTCGACGGCCGCCGGGTCATCAACATCGCCTCCAACAACTATCTCGGCCTGACCACGCACCCCAAGCTGCGCGAGGCCGCGCTGGAAGCGGTGAAGAAATACGGCGTGGGCTCGGGCGCGGTGCGTACCGTCGCCGGCACCATGAAAATCCACATGGAGCTGGAGGAGAAGATTGCGCGCTTCAAGAACGTCGAGGCCTGCGTGGTCTTCCAGTCGGGGTTCACGGCGAACGCGGGCACGGTGTCGGCGGTGCTGGGCAAGGAAGACTTCATCGTCTCCGACGAGCTCAACCACGCCTCCATCATCGACGGCGCGCGGCTCTCGCGCGCGAAGATCCTCGTCTTCCGCCACAAGGACCTGGCGCACGCCGAGGAGCAGCTTGCCAGCGTCAAGGACCAGCCCGGGCGCAAGCTGATCATCACCGACGGCGTTTTTTCCATGGACGGCGACATCGGCCCGCTGCCCGGCCTGTGCGATCTCGCGGAAAAATACGGCGCCATCATGATGGTGGACGACGCGCACGCCTCCGGCGTCCTCGGACGCAATGGCCGCGGTACGGTGGACCATTTCGACCTGCACGGCCGGGTCGATATCCAGGTTGGCACGCTATCGAAGGCGATTGGCGCGATGGGCGGATACGTCTGCGGCACGCGCGACCTGATCGAGTTCCTTTATCACCGTGGGCGGCCGTTCCTGTTCTCGACCTCGCACCCGCCCTCGGTGGCCGCGACCTGCATTGCCGCCTTCGACGTTTTAGAGCAGGAGCCCGAGCGCATCCAGAAGCTGTGGGACAACACCAACTTCTTCAAGAAGGAACTCGGCAATCTCGGCTTCAACATCGGCGGACAAAACACACCCAAGAGCGAAACGCCGATTACGCCCATCATCGTCGGCGAAGGACGCCTGGCGATGGAGTTCTCGCGCGAGCTGTTCAAGGAAGGCCTGATGGCGACCGGCATCGCCTTCCCGACCGTTCCCGAGGGCAAGGCGCGCATCCGAACCATCGTCAGCGCCGCACATTCCACGCAGCACTTGCAGCAAGCACTGGAAATCCTGGCGCGCGTGGGCAAGAGGCTGGGGATCATCTCGTAAACAAGTGCTCAGTGCCAAGTGCTCAGTAAGACATGCTGAGCACTGAGCACTTGGCACTAAGCACTCAAGTCTGTGGGTCCTTCCTGATTTACAATCCCACGGTGCGCCGCGCCACGGTTGTCCTCTCCATCGCCCTCGTCAGTTCCACTCTGTTCGCCCAAGCGCCCACCCAGCAGCGCGACCAGAAATCGATCGAGCAGCAGTTCCTCGCCGTGCCGGACCCCAAGCAGGCCGAGGAGTACATGCGCGTGCTCACCGCCGAGCCGCACATGGCCGGCACGCCGGAGGACAAGAAAACTGCCGATTACGTTGCCGGCCTCTTCCGCCAGTGGGGACTTGAGACCGAGATCGTTCCTTACAAGGTGTGGCTGAACTATCCCGCCGAAGTCAGCATCGAGATGACCGCGCCCGCCGGGGTCGTCATGCACGGCCCGAGCAGGGAACACGTGGATGGCGATCCATTCCAGGACGACCCGCGCGTCACGCCCGCTTTCAATGGCTACTCGCCCTCCGGCGACGCCGAGGCTGAAGTCATTTACGCGAACTACTGCCGTCCGGAAGATTTCGACAAGCTGAAAGAGCGGAAGATCGAGCCGCGCGGCCGCATCCTTATCTGCCGATATGGCGAGAACTTTCGCGGCGTTAAGGCGTACATGGCGCAAGAGGTCGGGGCGGCTGGGCTCATCATTTATTCCGATCCGATTGACGACGGCTACTTCCGCGGCGATGTTTATCCCAAAGGACCGTGGCGTCCGGACACCGGCGTACAGCGCGGCACCATCGAGTACGGATTCGAGTATCCGGGCGATCCGACCACGCCGGGATTCGCTTCCACCCTCGATCTGCCGGATTCCAAGCGCGTGCGTCCGGAAGATTCGCCCGACATGCCGAAGGTCCCGACGCTGCCCTTGTCGTACCACGATGCGGCGCCGATTCTGCAGAACCTCGGCGATCCCGAAACGCCGCGCGAGTGGCAGGGTGCCCTGCCTTTTACCTATCACATCGGCCCCGGCCCCGCGCGCGTCAAGCTCCACATCAAGCAGGACTACGGCTATCGAACCATCTGGAACGTGATCGCGCGCGTTCCCGGCACGCGCTGGCCCGACGAGTGGGTAATCGCCGGCAACCATCGCGACGCTTGGGTCTACGGCGCCGTGGACCCGGTCAGCGGGACAGTCGCGATGTTGGAAGCTGCGCGTGGTGTGGCGTCGCTGCTGAAGACCGGCTGGCGTCCGAAGCGCACTATCATTTTCGCCAGTTGGGATGCCGAAGAGCAGGGACTGGTCGGCTCCACCGAATGGCTGGAACAGAACGAAGCCGCGCTGGCCAAGGCCGTCGCCTACTTCAACAGCGATACCGGCGCTGCCGGCCCGAATTTCCGCGCCTCGGCCGTGCCCAGCCTGCGCGGTTTCCTGCGCGACATCGCGAAGGTTGTGCCCAGTCCCAAGGGGGGCATGCTCTACGAACAATGGAAAGGCACGCGCCGCATCAACACACCGAACCCCGCGACCATCGAAGAACCGCCGGTCGGCAACCTGGGCAGCGGCTCGGATTTCACCGCCTTCCTCGATCACTCCGGCGTTCCCGCCACCGATATCCGGAGCAGCGGCAACTACGGCGTCTATCACTCCGTCTTCGACAACTTCGCCTGGTTCAAGAAATTCGGCGACACCAATTTCCTCTACTCGCAGGAAATTGCGCGCGTGATGGGACTGGAAGTGCTGCGCATGTCGGAGGCCGATGTGCTGCCCTTCGACTACGAGGTCTACGCGAAGGAGATTTCGAACTACCTCGACGCGGCGCAGAAGAAAGCCAGCGCCACGCTCGGCGACAAGGCCCCCAAATTCGACGGCGCCAGCGCCGCCGCCACGCGCTTTGCCAAGGCTGCCGCGGCGGCGAACGCACTTCGCGCCCGGACGCCGGCAAATCCGCAGGCGTTGAATACGGCTTTGCGCGCGACGGAAAGCGCGCTCCTGCTTCCGGAAGGCCTGCCCCGACGCCCTTATTTCAAACACGCCATTTACGCGCCTGCTGACCTGCGTGGATATGCGGCAGCGGTCATTCCGGGCGTGAATGAATCGATCGACAGGAAAGATGCCGCCGCTACCGAACGCCAATTGCGCGCCTTGGCTGACGTCCTCAATCGCGCCGCGGAAACGCTGGAAAGCGTAAAACCGTAGGTCGTAGGTCGTAGGTCGTAGGTCGGCCCCGAATCTAAAACTGCGGCCTACGACCCACCACCTACGACTTACCTTCCGCTTGCCGATGCGAGAAGTCAGGCGCGATAATTTCTCTTTCGTGGGGCGGATCATGTCCTCTTCAACTGCAGGTCGGCTGTGTTCCATCGATGAATTCGTGGCCGCGCTGCGCAGTTTGCCGGCTTCCGCATTCGACGTCACACCCGGGCCGGTGCAGCAGTTTCTTCGCGAACACCCCGTGACGCCCGACTCGCTGCAGCCCTACCTCTGCTGGGACCGCCAGCACTACACGCGCAACCTGATTGACAAGACCGAGCTTTACGAACTGATCGCCATCTGCTGGGAAGTGGGCCAGCAGAGCTCGATTCACAACCACCACAATCAGAATTGCTGGATGGCGGCGCCCATCGGACGCCTCGTGGTGCAGAACTACCGCGCGAATTTTGAAGACATCACGACCGGGAAATGCAATATTGCGCCGACGTACACGGTCGAAATCACTCCTCTAAATCCTGCCGTGGTCGATCCCGCCGAACCGATCCACAAAGTCGTCAACCCGCTCGAAAACAATGAGCGGGCCGTTACCCTGCACGTGTACTCACGGCCCTTTGACCACTGCGTGGTGTATTCGGAGGAGCAAGGAACTTGCGGCGAAATCGAG
>DAISJI010000164.1:4497-5814 GCA_036821585.1 Terriglobales bacterium | reverse complement strand
ACGTCGCGGTAGAACTTCTCCGCCGGGTAGTCCTTGATGAAGCCGTAGCCGCCGTGGATCTGCACGCCCTCGTTGGCGCAGCGCACCGCGACCTCGCTGGAGTAGAGCTTGGCCATCGCCGACTCCTGTGTGGTCTTCATGCCTTTATCTTTCATGTCGGCGGCGCGCATGGTCAGCAGGCGAGCGGCGTCGATCTCGACCGCCATGTCGGCCAGTTTCCACTGGATGGCCTGGAACTCGCTGATCGCCTTGCCGAACTGCTTGCGCTGCTTGGAATACTTGAGCGCCGCCTCGAACGCGCCCTGGGCCATGCCGAGGCCGAGCGCGGCGATGGAGATGCGCCCGCCGTCGAGCGTGCGCATGGCGTCGACAAAGCCGTTGCCTTCCTTGCCGAGCAGGTTTTCGGCGGGAATGACGCAGTCCTCGAAGATGAGTTCGGAGGTATCGCTGGCGCGCAGGCCGAGCTTGTTTTCCTTCTTGCCGGGGCGGAAACCCGGGGCGTCCTTTTCGACGATGAAGGCGGAGAGTCCGCGGGTATGCGCGGTTTTGTCGGTCACGGCGATGACGACGAGCACGTCGGCGTAGCGGCCGTTGGTGCAGAACGTCTTGGTGCCGTTCAGGACCCATTCGTTCCCTTTGCGCACGGCGCTCATGCGCGCGCCGCCGGCATCCGACCCAGAGCCGGGTTCGGTCAGTCCCCAGGCGCCGAGGTGTTCGCCGGTCGCGAGCTTGGGAACGTACTTCTTCTTCTGCGCCTCGGTGCCGGCGATGAAGATGTGGTTGGAACAGAGCGAGGTGTGCGCGGCGACGATGATGCCGACCGAGCCGTCCACGCGCGAAAGCTCCTCGATGGCAATCACGTACTCGATGTAGCCCATGCCGGCGCCGCCGTATTCGGCGGGGAAGATGGTGCCCAATAAACCCATTTTGCCCAGTTCCTTGACCGTCTCCATGGGGAACTGCGAGGCCTCGTCCCACTCCATGACATGGGGACGAATTTCCTTCTCGGTAAATTCGCGGACACTGCGGCGCAACTGCTGCTGCTCGTCATTCAATTGAAAGTCCAAGATGGCGCTCCCGGCGCGTTAACGCGCGAAAAGAAAACAGACAGATATAACAGAAAAAGGCGGAGAGAGACAGTTTCAGTTTCGAGTTTCAGTTTCGAGGAAATCCACCACAAAGGACACGAAGGTACACGAAGGAAAAACAAGGCGTAAGGGTTAAGGCGCAAGGCCCGGGGACTTGGCACAGAGGACACAGAGGTACACAGAGGAAAACCGAAAATGCAGGTTCCTCGACTCGGATGCGGCGTGCGCG
>DAISJI010000164.1:2632-4397 GCA_036821585.1 Terriglobales bacterium | reverse complement strand
TGCACTTCTGGCACGCGGCGGAGAGCGCGATGTCGAACTTCCCGTCGTAGAGTACGGGTGCGCTCGCCACTTCTTTTCCCGCGGCATCCTTTATGGTCACGGCGACGCGCCCCATGGGATAGCCGCCCGTGTCGCTGACGAATCCGCGCACGCTGCCGGGGCCGGTTTGTCCGCTCGACGGCCCGCGATATCCGGGACCGCGGAGCGGGCGGCCGCCGAATTGGCCGGTCAACTGGCCGTGTTCGACCGAAAGCACTCCATTGACGAATACGTATTCGAAACCGACCGACGTGTGGTGCGGGTCCTTGAACTGCGCGCGGTCAATCACCGTGTCGGGGTTGAAGATATTGATGTCGGCGAAGAAGCCGGGTTTGAGCAGGCCGCGATCGGCGAGCTTCACCTTCTGCGCGGGCAGCGAAGTCATCTTGCGGACGGCATCTTCCAGGGTCAGCACATGCTCCTCGCGAACATATTTGCCGAGAATGCGGGCGGCGCTGCCATAGCCGCGCGGGTGCGCCTTGGATTCGCTGAGCGGGCCGTCGGGATTGACGCCGCCGGAGTCGGTGCACATACTGACCCAGGGCTGCTTCATGGCGTAGCGCAGATCGTCTTCGCTCATCGAGAAGTAAATGGCGCCGACCTGATCGCTGGCGGCGACGATCAGGTCAAAGACGGCGTCGAGCGGGTCCTTCTTCTCCTGGGCGGCAATCTCGGCGACGTTCATTCCTTCATAGTGACGCAGCGGCGGATCGAGCACGGCGGCAATGAGCACGCCTTCGGGACCCTTGGTCGCGCGCCACTGGTCTTCCGCAGTGTGTCCGTGCATGATGGCGTCGCGAATCTGCTTGCGTTGTACCGGGTCCTTTAGCCTGCGGACCATCGCGCCCGAGCCGCCCTCGTGAAATTTGGGCGGAATGATGGTGCTCAAGCCGGTGCCGGAGGCGATGTAGGGATACTGATTGGCGCTCACGTCGAGCCCATCGGCGCGCGCCTTCTCGATGGCGGCAACCACCTTCGGCATGTTGCCCCAGTTCTGCGCGCCGCTGACCTTCAGGTGCCAGATCTCGACCGGGATATTGGCCTCGCGTCCGATGCGAAAGGCCTCGTCGAGCGCCTCCATTTCGTGGTCAGCTTCGCTGCGAATGTGGCTGGCGTAGATGCCGCCATATTTCGCGGCGACTTTGGCCAGCGCGATCAACTCTTCGGCCTTGGCGTAGCTTCCGGGCGCGTAAATCAGTGACGACGAAACGCCGAACGCGCCCTGGCGCATGGACTGGTCCACCAGGTCCTGCATTTTGACGAGTTCGTCGGCCGTGGGCGGCCGGTCGCCGTTGCCGATGACGTAGCGGCGGACCTGCGCGGCGCCGACGTAGGTCCCCAGGTTCACGCCCGCGCCCTGCTTTTCGAGCTTCTTGAAGTAGCCGTTCAGGTCGCGCCAGTCGATGGCGATGTGGTAGTGCTCGGCGACGTCGCGGCGCCCGCGGGCCATCTCGTCGCTGAGCGGCGCGATGGAACCGCCCTCGCCGGTAATCTCTGTCGTGATGCCCTGGGTGAGCTTGCTGGTGACGCGCTTGTCGATGAGCAGATTCGTCTCCGATTGGCCCAGCATGTCGATGAAGCCGGGCGCGACGATCAGGCCCTTGGCGTCGATGGTCCGTTTGGCGATGGCGCCCTCGGGAGCGTGCCCGACGAGCACAATGCGGTCGCCGCCGATGGCAACATCCGCATACACCCACGGGTTCCCGGCACCGTCGATGACGCGGCC
>DAISJI010000164.1:0-2532 GCA_036821585.1 Terriglobales bacterium | reverse complement strand
GCGGCCAGCGCCGCTGCGCAAGTGCTGGAGAAATTGACTGCATTGTTATTCATTAAGCCCCGACGCTCCAAGGTTGCGCCGAGTAAGCTATCGGCGATCGCGCCGAGAAATCCGGCAACTCCGGCGATAGCTGCGATCGGCCACGTCAGAACTCCCAGCCACGCCGCGACCGTGGCGACCAAAGCGGCGGCTGCAACTCCCGCCAGCGTTCCGACAACGGTAATCGCGCCGTCGGTACCGGCCGGGACCTTGCGCAGGCCGGTAATCAGGTACGCGCTGTCGCTCCAAGCTTCGCCACACTCGCTGCACGCCGTGTCCGCTGCGGCCTCGCACAATGCCGCCATGCTGCCCAGCCATGCCAGTTCCGGCGCCACGAACATTCCCAGCACCGCCAGAACGCCGCTCACACACAGGTTCGCGAGCACCTGGCCCGCGTTGCGTCCGCGGCGGCTTTCGGCGACGCCCAGCCGCTGCTTGCGCGCGTAGCCGAGGCGCGTCGCGGTCCACGTCACTGCGAACACCGCCACCAGCGCCACAAACGCTCCCGGTCCGATGCAGGAATACAACGCGAAGGCAACGATCCAGCCGGCGGCAGCGCCGGAAAGGTTCACTCCACCCACGACCCTGCCGATCACCGCAAACAGCAGTGTGACCAGCAGCGCAGAGAGCAGTCGCGGCATAGGACGATTCAGAGCTACCCACATCCGCCAAACCCGCGCAGATGTGGGGCGCCATCAAGGAGTGCAGCGCATCCTACCAAACAGGCCCTGGCGGGCCCAAGTTTCCGGGTGGCGAAGAAGAAATCGGTAGAAGGAAGAAATTGGCCTGGTACGAGGCGTACGGATTGCGCCAGTTTATTGAGAGTTCATAACGACGAACACGGGCCGTGGCGAGGCCGAGTTGAGGGTGCTGATCACGGTGTCGTCCAAAGTCCGGATATCGTTGATGTTGTTCGAGTCGCGATTTGCCACTACCACCTTGGTCGATTCGGCAGTCACGGCCAGCGAGATCGGCGTGCTCCCCACCGTCAACGTCTTGCGGATTGCGAAGGAGAGCGCATCCACGACGCTGACGGTATTTCCGCTGCATCCGGTCAGCAGGATGGGATCGGCGCAGCCGCCGTTAGCAACGTAAAAGCGCGAGCCGTCGGGTAGCGCGCCGACCGACGTCGGACCCGCGCCCACGGTCACCGTCGCCAGCAGCACCGGCACCTGCGGATCGGCGTTCAGCACGCTGACCGTATTCGACCCGGTGTTGGCGACATAAAGGCGGCGGTTGTGGCTGTCGAAGGCCATCATGCTGGGCGAAGCGCCCACGGCAACCGTCCCCACGACCACCTTGTTGGCGACGTCAATCACGGTGATGTTTCCGCTTCCCTGGTTGAGCACGTACATGGTGCTGCTGTCGCTCTTGGCGGTTACCCAAACCGGCGACGTGCCCGTAGGCAAGGTAGTGTCGATGGTCTGGTTGAGGGCGGAGATGATGGAGACCGTGCCGCTGCCCTTATTGGCGACGTATGCCCAATTGCCGTCCGGTGTCTCCGCGATCGCAACCGGGTTAATTCCGACTGGAAGCTCTTTGACGAGCACGCCGAGCCCTGCGTCAATCACGCCGACATTGTTGGTGCCTGACTCGGCAACATAAACGAATCCGAACCCGACCGAGGAAAGGAATACCGGTCGTGCTCCGGCAGGAAGGCCGATGGTCGCGACCGCACTGCCAAGTGTCGAGGCGGCGTAATAGGAAACCGAATCGGCGGCGCGGTTGGCTACGTACACGCGGCTGACGCTGCCAAACCAGAAGGCGGCGTGTACGGGATCGTTGCCCACCTGGAAATTACCGATGTTGGTGTCGCCGGTGGCATCCACCTGCGTGGTGGAGCCGGGGCCGCCGTTGTTGTTGTTCACCACGGTGGCGACGCGGACCGTCTGTGGATCGCCGCCGGGTAGAACCGTCGGGGTGGCGATGGGGCGGTAAGTGTCGCCGCAGGCGGCCAGGACGATGCAAAGGACGGCAAGCGCGATCGCCGCGGCGTCACGCACATACGGCTTGGCTGCTGAATTCACTGAAATAGAAGTTCGCATGAGGAAAAGAACATTGTATCAAGTGCCGAGTGGTTAGTGCTTAGTGGCGAGTGCCAAGTGCCGACCTCCCAGCTCCGATTACCCCAAACCTCCGTCTTCGAAGAAAGTTGTCTCAGGAATGAAAATTTCATCGTCAAACGACACTTGGGCAGCGGGGTGCCGTCATCGTGGTTAAAACGACCATCGTCCAGAACGCAGGCCCGGTGCGTCTCTTGGCGAGGGTGGATATGAGAACCCTTACTGGTGGCGCATTTCGGCGCACGGCTTCTTCACAATTTCATATCTCGCTTCCCGATATTCGTAGAATCCCGTGAGTCGTAAATTCGTAAGTCTTTGTAGCCGCGAGACTTCAAGGATGGTCTTCGAAGTGCACATCCTCATGGCAGTGGGGTAGTAGCGCCTAATTTCACAGGCGGTCTTTTCAACGCTGCTCAATTAAACGGAGGAT
>DAISJI010000163.1:1876-5815 GCA_036821585.1 Terriglobales bacterium | reverse complement strand
TGCTATGCCGGTGAAAACTGATATCAAGCCAGGCACTTATACGCCCGTGAAGGCGCCGCGCGGTACCGGCATCTCCTGCAAGGGCTGGCAGCAGGAAGCCGCCATGCGCATGCTCATGAACAACCTCGACGAGGAGGTCGGCGAGCGCCCGAAGGACCTGGTCGTTTATGGAGGAACCGGCCGCGCGGCGCGGAGCTGGGAGTGTTTTCACGCCATCGTGAAGTCGCTGAAGTCGCTCGACAACGACGAGACGCTGCTGGTGCAGTCGGGCAAGCCGGTCGGGATCTTTCGCACGCACGAGTACGCGCCGCGCGTGCTGATCGCGAATTCCAACCTCGTCGGGCACTGGTCGAACTGGCAGAAGTTCAATGAGCTGGAGCGCGCCGGCCTGATGATGTACGGCCAGATGACGGCGGGCTCGTGGATTTATATCGGCTCGCAGGGAATCATCCAGGGAACATTCGAGACCTTCTCGGCGGCGGGCGAAAAACATTTTGGCGGCGAGCTGGAAGGGAAGTTGATCGTCTCCGGCGGCATGGGCGGAATGGGTGGCGCGCAGCCGCTGGCGGCGACGATGACGGGGGCGGCGTTCCTGGGGATTGACGTCGATCCGGAGCGCATCAAGAAAAGATTGAAGACCGGCTACTGCGACTTCATGGTCACGTCGCTCGACGAGGCGTTGCGCATCCTGAAGAACGCGGTGCGCAAGAAGGAGAATGTCTCGGTCGGGCTCGTCGGCAATTGCGCGGACGTGATTCCGGAGCTCGCGGCGCGCGGCGTGGTACCCGACATTCTCACCGACCAGACCAGCGCGCACGATCCGCTGAATGGATACATCCCGCGGGGGCTCACGGTGGAACAGGCGGCGGAACTGCGCGAGCGCGATCCGAAAGCTTACGAGGAACGGTCGCTGGATTCGATCGCGCGGCACGTCGAAGGAATGCTGGCGCTGCAAAAGATGGGTAGCGTCACCTTCGACTACGGCAACAATATCCGGACGTTCGCCTTCCAGCGCGGAGTAAAGAACGCGTACGACTTCCCGGGATTCGTTCCGGAATACATTCGTCCGCTGTTCTGCGAAGGGCGCGGACCGTTCCGCTGGGTGGCGCTGAGCGGCGAGCCTTCGGATATTCACGTCACCGACGAGCTGGTGCTGGAGCTGTTCCCGAAGAATCGTATCTTGTCACGATGGATTAACCTGGCACGCAAGCGGATCAAGTTCCAGGGACTGCCGGCACGAATCTGCTGGCTCGGCTATGGCGAGCGTGCGCAGTTCGGGCTGGCCATGAACGACCTGGTCAAGAAAGGCAAGATCAAGGCGCCAATCGTGATTGGGCGCGATCACCTGGATACGGGGAGCGTGGCGTCACCGTTCCGCGAAACCGAAGCGATGAAAGACGGCAGCGACGCCGTCGCCGACTGGCCGCTGCTGAACGCGATGCTGAACACGGCGAGCGGCGCGTCGTGGGTGTCGATTCACAACGGCGGGGGCGTGGGCATCGGATACTCGCAGCACGCCGGGCAGGTGACCGTCGCCGATGGAACCGACGCGATGGCGAAGCGGATCGAGCGCGTGCTGACCAACGATCCGGGAATCGGCGTGGCGCGGCACGTCGATGCTGGGTATGACGAGGCGAAGCGGTTTGCGGAGGAACGTGGCGTCAAGATCCCAATGAAAAGCCGCGAATCAAAGCCGTGAGGCCGACGCATGGTCAGGTAAGGCAAATCGCGATCGCGCTCGAGGAATTTCTGCAGAACAAAGTGTGCGGGACATTCCCGCGTGGCGAAGCAAATCGATTCATCCAGCGCTTCGGGGCCGAGGGTGGTTTGTTCATCGCCGAGATGGAGATGTTCCACAGTACGATCGCGGGTTATTGCAGTTCGGGGAGTAAATGGCTTCAGGCAGACGAGCAGAGGATGGCAGATTGTCGAATCGCGGTCGAGAAACCATTCTTTGAACAACATTCGAAGTATCGTCAGTTTGAATCTCAGCTAGCAGCATTCCCCGATCTGGCGGAAGTGATGGGCCTGTACGAGGCAGCCCGGAAACGTCTTAAATCCTTGATGGCGACCATTGAGCAACTGAGGAAGCAATGACAAGCGCAGGCACGCAAGCGAATACGGCGACGGAAATTTCGTTCGACGAGCTGCTACGGCACAACGAAGAAGAGACCAAGCGCTGGCACGAGTTCTTTCGCCAGCATCCCGACGCGCTCGACATGACGGTAGACATGGCGCAATCGGAGGACGTGCGCGGCATGCTGGTGCACATCATGGCGGTCGAGCTGCTCTACGCCGAGCGGATCCAGGGCATCGTGCGTGAAAAACTTTCGCTTACGGATTTTCCATCAGGAAACGTAGAAGAACTTTTCAGTACCGGAGCGAAGGCGCGCGAGATGTTCCGCGATCTGCTGACGCGCTACACCGATGCAGAGTGGAACGAGGTAATTACGTTCGGCACGAAGACCTCAGGTGGGCTGACCGGTTCGCGGCGAAAGATGTTCGCGCACGCGCTGTTTCACTCCATGCGTCACTGGGCACAGTTGGCGACGACGCTGCGACAGAACGGGCTCAAGCAAGATTGGCAGCACGATTTCATCTTCACGAAAGTGATGGAATAGCATTGGGTCCCAAGTAATAAGTACTAAGTAATAAGTACTGAGAAAAGAATGAAGACGAAGCGACCAAAGGCCTCTGCTCCTCCCATCCTCTTCACCAATATCGGGCAACTGGTCACGTTGCGGGGCGGGGCGGGGCCGCGGCGCGGGCGCGAACTCGGTGAGTTGAACATCGTTCAAGACGCGGCGGTGCTGTGCGCGGCGGGGAAGATCGTCTCGGCCGGGACGCGGCGCGAGGCCATGCGCGACCGCTGGCTGCAATCGCGCAAGCGGGAAGTGCGCGAGATCGACTGCGGCGGAGGCGTGGTGCTGCCGGGGTTCGTCGATTCGCATACGCACCCGGTATTCGCGGCGCCGAGGTTGATTGACTTCGAAAAGCGGATCGCGGGCGCGACGTATGAGGAGATCGCGTCGGCCGGCGGCGGGATTGGTGCGAGCATCGCCGCGGTGCGAAAGGCGCCGCGCGCGGCGCTGGCGGAGATTGTGTTGTCGGCACTGCGCGAGATGGCGGCGCAGGGGACGACAACCGTAGAAGCGAAGTCAGGATACGCGCTGAACGTCGAGGGCGAGTTGAAGTCGCTGGAAGCATTGAAAGTGGTGAGCGCGTCGTGGCCGGGAACGCTGGTCCCGACGCTGCTCGGGGCACACATCGTTCCCGCGGAATTCAGGGATAAGCGCGGCGAGTACCTGCGCGCGATCTGCGACGAAATGGTCCCGACGGCGGCGCGGCGGAAGCTGGCACAATTCGTCGACGTGTTCGTCGAGCGGGGCGCCTTCACCATCGACGAAGCACGGCAGGTTTTTGCGGCGGCGCGAAAGTGCGGACTCGGCGTGCGCGCACACGTTTGCCAGTTGACCCCGGCGCACGTTGGCCCGCTGATGGAGTTCGACCCGGCGTCGTTCGACCACATGGATTACGTCAGCGACGACGAACTGCCGCTGCTGGCAAAGTCGAACACGGTGGCGACGCTGCTGCCGGGTGCGCTTTATTTCCTGGGCGTGACGCGTTATCCGGCGGCGCGCAAGATGATCGACGCCGGCGTAGCGGTGGCGCTGGCGACGGACTACAACCCCGGCACGTCGCCGACGACGAACATGCAGATGGTGCTGTCGCTGGCGTGCACGCAGATGAAGATGTCACCCGGCGAGGCGATTGCCGCGGCCACGATCAACGGTGCGCACGCGCTGCGAATGGCCGAACGGAAGGGAAGTATCGAGGCGGGGAAGGACGCTGATTTCGCGGTGTTCGCGGTGCGCGATTACCGTGAGATCTGCTACTGGTTTGGATCGAATTTGTGCGGGATGGCAGTGGCGGGCGGTG
>DAISJI010000163.1:0-1776 GCA_036821585.1 Terriglobales bacterium | reverse complement strand
AATTGGAACCTTCTGCTAACTTTTTGCGTTTTGGACCGTAGATAAGGTTGAAGATGTGTGTCCGCCTGCCTCGTGGGGCTTGCGTGGACACATGTTGCCCAATAATTAAGGAGAGCGAATGAAGCGATTTCTGCTGTTTACCGCCGCCGTGCTGTGCCTGAGTTTGGGGGCGAGCGCGCAGCGCCTGCCGGAAACGGCGGTCCCCTCGCATTACAAGATCACGCTGACACCGGATTTACAGAAGGCGACGTTCGATGGCGATGAGACCATCGACGTGCGCGTCAGCAAGCCGACCAACCAGATCGTGCTCAACTCGGCCGAGATCACGTTCGGCGACGTTTCGATCACATCCGGCGGCAAGGCGCAAGCGGCGAAGGTCACCACCGACGACAAGAAGGAGATGGCGACGCTCGCAGTGGAGAACCAGCTTCCCGCCGGCCCGGCGCAGATCCACATCAAGTTCACCGGCATCCTCAACGACAAGCTCAAGGGCTTCTACCTGAGCAAGACGAAGGTGCGGAACTACGCGGTCACGCAATTCGAGGCGACCGATGCGCGGCGTGCATTCCCGTCGTTCGACGAGCCGGCGATGAAGGCAACCTTCGACATCAGCCTGGTAGTAGACAAGGGCGACACGGCGATTTCGAACGGGAAGATCGTGAACGACCAGCCCGGACCGGGCGACAACAAGCACACGCTGGCCTTCGAGACGACGCCGAAGATGTCCACCTACCTGGTGGCGATGCTGGTGGGCGACTTCAAGTGCGTGGAAGGGATGCAGGACAACATTCCGATCCGCGTCTGCGCGGTGCCGGGCAAGGCGCAGCTCGGCCAATGGGCGTTGGAGTCGGCTAAAGCGATCCTCGCCTATTACGACAAGTACTACGAGATCAAGTATCCGTTTAAGAAGCTCGACCTGATCGCGCTGCCGGACTTTGCGGCGGGCGCAATGGAAAACACGGCGGCGATCACCTACCGCGATGCCGCGCTGCTGGTCGATCCGGTGACGGCATCGGTCGGACAGAAGAAAGGCGTTGCCTCCGTCGACGCGCACGAGATGGCGCACCAGTGGTTCGGCGACCTGGTCACCATGGCCTGGTGGGACGACGTGTGGCTCAACGAAGGCTTTGCCACGTGGATGACCGCGAAGCCGCTCAAGGCCTGGAAGCCGGAGTGGAACGTGGATATGGACGATGTGCAAGGGACATCCGGCTCCCTGAACGGAGACGCCTCGAAGAACACCCGGCCCATCCATGCGCGCGCCGGTGAAGCCGATACTCCGGACCAGATCGCACAACTGTTCGACGGCATCGCCTATGGCAAGACCGCCGCGGTACTGCGCATGATCGAGCACTACCTGGGTGAGGAAAGCTTCCGCGCGGGAGTGAACGCGTACCTGAAGAAACATTCGTATGGCAACGCGAAGGCCGACGACTTCTGGAACGCCATGACGCAGGCGTCGAAGAAGCCGGTGGACAAGATCATGCCGACCTTCGTCAACCAGGCGGGCGCGCCCATGCTGACCGTGACGTCGCAATGCACCGGCAACAAGGCGACGCTGAACATCTCGCAAACGCGGTTCTATGAGGACCCGGTCCTGCTGAATCAGGGAACCGGCGAGCAGTGGCAAGTGCCGATCTGCATCAAGACGCCGTCGGGCGCACCGCAGTGCGAGGTCATCACGCAGAAGCAGCAGGCGGTCACGCTCAATGGCTGCCCGCAGTGGACGTATCTCAACGCGGGTGGCTACGGATATTTCCGCACGAATTACAGCCC
>DAISJI010000162.1:0-5822 GCA_036821585.1 Terriglobales bacterium | reverse complement strand
GTCACCACGTTGGCGTTGAAGTTCACGTCCACTTCGGTCGCGCCGAGCACGCACACGTCCACCAGCGAATTGAAGAAGCCCTTGCCGTGGAAGTTGTAGGACGTAAACGGCGACGTCAGCACGTGGCGCGGGTCGGTGGCAATGGAGCGCACCGCGTCGAGGTCAAAGGTCTGGCCGTCGAGGATGTAGCCGGTCAGGCCCTCCTGCAGCAATTCCACCAGGTACTTGGTCGAGCCGCCGCGGACGAAGCGCGCCTTCACCCCGCTCTCGCGCATGTAACGCCGCAGGTAATCGACGAAGGCGAGCGCAATTCCGCCGGCGCCCGCCTGGAACGAGAAGCCCGGGCGCATGATGCCCGAGTCGCGCACGAACTGGGCCACGTACTGCGCGATCAGCAGGCGGTCGGGCGAGCGCGTGATCTGCGTGGTGCCGCCGACGATCTTCGCCGGGTCGCCGATGCTCGGCACCTCGACCACAAAATCCACGTTGTTGCCCTGGATCTGCCACGGCACGCAGGGGAAGGGGACGAGGTTGTCGGTGACCACGATGACGCGGTCGGCGTACATGGAATCGGCCAGCGCGAAGCCGAGCGAGCCGCAGGCGGAAGGGCCATGCGAGCCGTTGGCGTTGCCGAACGGATCGGCCGTGGGCGCGGCGATGATGGCAATGTCGATGTGCACTTCGCCATCCTGGATGGCCTGCCAGCGCCCGCCGTGAGAGCGCAAAACGCCCATCCCGCGCATCTTTCCGCGCGAGCAGTAGTCGCCCAGCGGCCCGTTCATCGAGCCTTCAATGTGGTGCACCGCGCCCGCTTCCATCAGGTCAATGACGGGCGCGTGCGCCGGAAATGACGCGCTGGGGAACCACATCAGGTCCTTCGCGCCCAGCGATGCGGCGGTCTGAAGTGCGGTGAGGGCCACCTGGTCGCCGTCGCGCAAGTGATGGTGCGACGAGATCGTCATGCCATCGCGCAGGCCGCACTGCTTCAACGCGGTTGCGAGGTCGGGGACGCGCTTGTCGCCGTTCATCGGATACTGCGTCGAGCTCCGGATCGGCGGCGCGGCCTTGTGCCCGGCCGGTGGCGGCTCATTGACGCCGGAGTAGGGACGCTGCTCGCGGCCGTTGACATACGCCGGCACCATCCGCCCAGCGGCGTTGCGCGCGAGTTCGACCTTGGAAGCAGTTGTGCTCATCCCTCTCCGCCCTCGGACTTCGCTTGCGGAGCGGGCGGCGGCGCTGCGGCCCGCGCGCGCGTCTCCGGCGTGATCAGTCCCATGTGCTCGGCGCGCTCCACCAGCTTCTGCGCGCGGTTTACCACCGGCGGATCGATCATCTTGCTGCCCAGCGATACCACGCCCAGCCCGCGCCGCTTCGCGTCTTCGTATGCCGCGACGATTTTCAGCGCGCGCTCGATCTCCTGCTCCGACGGCGCGAACGCCTGGTGGATGACCGCGATCTGCAGCGGATGCACGCAGCCCATTCCCTCGAAGCCCATGGCGCGCGCGTTGCGGCCCCAGGCGAGCAGGCCGTCCAGGTCGCCGACGTCGCCGTAAACCGAGTCGATTGCCTGCAAACTGGCTCCCCGCGCGGCATTCACGAGACGCTGCCGCGCGAAAAGCGATTCCGCTCCGGTCGCGGTCTTTACCACGCCCAGGTCGGCGGTGTAGTCCTCAAGGCCGATGGTAAGCGCGACGTTGCGCGGCGAAGCGGTGGCAATCGCGAACGCGTTTTCGATTCCCAGAGCCGATTCCAGGATCGGCATCAGCCACAGCGGACGTTCAATCTTGTGCTGCGCCTGCACCTGGGCGATACGCTCATCGACCTGGCGGACTTGCGACGCGTCTTCGACCTTCGGGATCAGGATCAGGTCCGGCTGCTCGGGCACGATCTCGTCGAGGTCTTCCAGACCAAGCGGCAACTGGTTGATGCGCACCATCCGCTCGCAGGCAGCGAAATCGACCGCCCGCAGCGCGTTTCGCACCAGGATTCGCGCCGAGTCCTTTTCCGCCGGATGAACCGAATCTTCCAGGTCGAGAATGATGGCGTCCGGCCCGTGCAGCGCGGCGTTGACGAAATACCTCGGCTCGCTCCCCGGCAGATACAGCCGCGAGCGCCGCATGCGGTCCCGCGCGCTGGGTGCCGGAAGGGCGACTCGTTCAGGGAGAAAACGCTTGCCCTTCGCCAACCCGGCCCGGTGCACCGCAGCTTCAATTCGCGCCGCAATCGTATACGGCAGCGCGCCGGCATCCTCGATCAGCAAGCGCGCGTGGAGCTGCAGGCGTCCGTGTTCGACCGCGAGCGCGCTCACGACCTGCTGCGTCAATGCGCGGATGCTCTCGCCATAGTAGGCCGCGACCTTCGATTGCAACTCGATCTCGATCCCGCCCGCATTGCGCGGTTCGAAAACAACACGACAGTCGGAGCGCGTGTCGGGAGAAAATCGCCCGGCTTCGCAGGCTGTCACATTCGTATTGGCAGTCGTAGCCATCAAGCTATCGCCGATTCCGGCGCCGTCTCCAGCGCCTTGAGGATCGCATCGGTCAATTGCATCGTCGAAGCCGCTCCCTGCGCGATGGACTTTGCTCCGCCCGGAATACGCATCATGTCGTACGTCCGGACTCTACCCTCTTTTACCACGGCTGCGATCGCATTTCGCACCTTCTGCGCCTTCGCGGTTTCGCCGACATGGTCGAGCATCATCGCCGCCGAGAGAATCATCGCGATCGGGTTCACGATCGGCGGGTCCAGCTCGGCATACTTCGGCGCCGAACCGTGCGTCGGCTCGAAGACCGCGACCTCGTCGCCGATATTTCCGCTGGCGGCAAATCCCAGGCCGCCGACCAGCCCGGCGAAGGCGTCGCTGATCACGTCGCCGAAAAGGTTCGACGCAACGATCACGCCGTAATCCTCCGGGTTCTTGGTCAGCCACATCGTCTGCGCGTCAATATTTGTGGACCACAGCGGAATCCCTGGATAATCCTTGGCCACCTGCCTGGCGACTTCTTCCATCATGCCGCTGGTCTCGCGCAGCACGTTCGGCTTCTCGCAGATGGTGACGTTCTTATATCCGTATTTTTTCGCCCACTCGAAGGCCGCGCGCGCGATGCCCTCCGCGTTCTTGCGCGTGACCACGCGCACAGAAACCGCCAGGTCCTCGCCCTTCGTGGCGGAAAACGGCTTGAACTTCGGGTGCGACTCCAGCGCCGCACGCACCTGCGGGCCGGGGTTCGTCCACTCGACGCCGCAGTACAGACCCTCGGTGTTCTGGCGAAAGACGACGACATTGACCAGCGGTTCTTCGAACCCGCCGCTTACTTTCTTGCGAATGAAGTTCAGCGGATTCCCGGGGAACCCGATGCACGGCCGCACGCAGATATCGAGGTTGAAGCGCTGCCGCATGGTCACGATCGGCGAGTAATAGGTGTAGCCCTTGCCGCGCAGCGCGGGATCAAGTTCGGCATCGGCTTCCTTCTTCGGCTTCGACGTGATCGCCCCGAACAGCCCCAGCTTGAGCTTGGCCAGCAGGTCAATGGTGCGGTCCGGCAGGGCATTGCCCTCCTTGCACCAGAACTCCCAGCCGATGTCGCCGTGGACGTAGGTCGCGTCGAATCCGACGGCATCGAGGACGCGAATTGCTTCCGGAAGGACCTGGTTGCCGATGCCGTCCCCGGGCATGCTTACGACCGTGTATTTCGCCATGAATGGCTCCGATTTCAAATTTGCAATTTAAAAAGTTGAAATTTCAAATCTGCTTCAACCCGAGCTTTCGGGCCACCAAACTCTCCACCCCGCCCGCTACCACCAACGATTGTGGCACCGATCCTAAAGCCGGGAAGTGGAACGCGTCACCGCGCCATGTGATGACGCCCTTTGTGAAGTCCACTTCAATTTCTTCGCCCGGAATCCATGACTTCTGACTCGCGGACTCTTTCTTCAGCCGATCGACCAGTTCCGGCTGCTCCACGCACAAAAAGCCGTTGTTGAAGGCGTTGCGCAAATACGTCTGCGAGAACGACGCCGCGATCACCAGCGGAATCCCGCGCGCCTTCAGCGCCGTGACCGCCTGCTCGCGGCTCGAACCGGTCCCGAAATTGTAGCCGCCGACGATTACATCGCCCGCCGCAAGCGTCTTCGTCAGTTCGGGATCGTAGTTGTCGAACACTACCGCAGCCATCATCGCGGGCGTCATGTCCTCGCGATAGGTGTACGCGCCCGCGTAAATTCCGTCGGTATTCAGGTTGTCTTTGTTCAGGAACACCATGCGCCCGCGCACCCGCTCGGGAAAGCCGGGAAGGATCTCGACGCTTTCGGTAACGGTGGAGGTGGCGAGTGGCGTGTAGCGCTTTTGAAGCGCGGGAGACACAAGGGATCCCTCGACTCCGACGCCGCGTGCATCGCCAACCCCAGGCGACGCTGATTGCGGCGTCGTCGCTCGGGATGACAGAGAATTAGGTGAACAGATGAATCCCGCCAACGCGCTCGCCGCCACCACCGCGGGGGACGCCAGATAGCACTTCGCATCGCGCGAGCCCATGCGTCCCTTGAAATTGCGATTGGTGGCCGAAATCCCGACCTCGCCCGCCTCCAGCAGTCCCACTCCCAGCCCGATGCACGGCCCACATCCTGCCGGCAACGTGATGGCGCCCGCGTCCTGCAAGGTCTTCCATACGCCGCGCCGCTCGGCCTCGTCTTGGACATTCTTGCTGGCCGCGCCGAGATAGAACTTCACCGAGGCGGCTACCGTCTTACCTCGTAGAACATCTGCGGCGGCCTCCAGGTCTTCGAGCCGCGAGTTCACGCACGACAGCAGATATGCCTTCTGGATGGCGATCTTCTGCCGCTCCAAATCCGCGAGCGACGACATCGTTTGCACCGTGTCCGGCCCACTGACATGCGGCGCTAGATCGCTCAAATCAAGCGTGATGCGGCCGGCATATTCGGCATCGGCGTCCGGTCGCGTGGCTTCTTTCGCCCACTTCTTTAGATATTCTTCCGAATAGCGCTCCGCCTCGCCGCGCGCCATCCGCTCGTTTCTCCGCGCCCGCAGCCAATCGACAGTGACAGCGTCGCACGGGAACCACCCGACCAGCGCGCCCCACTCGGTGCTCATGTTCGAGATCGTCAGGCGCGCGTCCATCGACAGCGACGCCACGCCCAGGCCGCTGAACTCCACCGCAGCGTTCAGCACCTCGTCGTTGTAGAGGCCGCAGAGCGCGACGATCACGTCTTTCCCGGTGACGCCCTGCGACAGTTTGCCTTCGAGCACCACCTGGACGGTGCGCGGAATCTGCCACCAGAACTCGCCCGTCGCCCAGATGGCGGCCGCGTCGGTGCGCACCACCGGCGTACCTACCGCGCCGAGCGCGCCGTACATATTGGAGTGTGAATCCGAGGCGACGACGAATGACCCGGGCGTGACGTACCCGCGCTCGCACATGATCTGGTGCCCGATGCCGGTGCCGGCGGGATAAAAATCGATGCCGTGCTCGTGGGCGAACGCTTCGATCATCCGGTACTTCTTCTGGTTGTCCTCGGACTGGTTCTGAATATCGTGATCGAGCGCAAAAACGGGCTGGCGCGAATCGTGGATTTTCGGGGCGCCGATGGATTTGAACTTCTTCATCACCGCCGACGTGTTGTCGTGTGTCATGACGTGCTTGGGACGGATGGAAACAAAATCCCCCGCCCGCAGCGGACGCTTCGGCCCCTCCGCCAGGTGCGTTTGCGCGATTTTCTCAGTGACGGTCTGGCCCACTACTCTTCCCCCTCCGCGCCCTCTTGCACCTTTCGCGCCCGCAGCAGCTTCATCAGCCCGCCCACGG
>DAISJI010000161.1:0-5822 GCA_036821585.1 Terriglobales bacterium | reverse complement strand
ACGACGAAATTCAACGCCTGAAGACCGAGGCGCAAAACCCGGCCTCCGCGCAACTGGACACCATGAGTGCGCTGGAGATCGCGCGCGTCATCAATGAGGAAGACAAGAAGGTTGGGGCGTCGGTCGAACGTGCGTTGCCGCAAATTGCCGAGGCTATCGATGCGGTCGCGCAAGCCATCGGCTCTGGCGGACGCCTCATCTATGTCGGCGCGGGAACCAGCGGGCGGATCGCGGCGCTGGACGCCTCGGAGTGTCCGCCGACGTTCGACGTTGGATACGACAAGGTGCAGTTCGTCATGGCCGGCGGCACCAAGGCCCTGTGGAGTGCCACCGAAGCCAGCGAGGACGCCGCCGAAACCGGCCGTGACGACATCGCCGACAAGAAGCCCGGCAAGCTCGACGTCGTTGCCGGTCTCGCGGCGAGCGGCCGCACCCCATACACCATCGCGGCGATTGAGTACGCGCGCAGCAAGGGAGCGAAGACGGTCGCCATCACCTGCAATCCCGGTTCGCCCCTGGGCAAAGCGGCGGAGATCGAGATTGTCGCCGAAGTCGGACCGGAAGTGCTCTCCGGCTCCACCCGCCTGAAGGCCGGCACGGCGCAGAAGTTGATCTGCAACATGATTACCACCGGCGCCATGGCACGCTTGGGATACGTGTACGGAAACCTGATGGTCAACGTGCATCCCAAGAACCAGAAACTGGTGGAGCGGGCGGTTGGGATCCTGGAGAAAGCTACGGGTGCAGCGCGGGCCGACGCTGCGGAAGCATTGAAGCAGGCCGGAAACAGCGTCCCACTGGCACTGATCATGCTCCGGACCGGCATCACCAGGTCCAACGCGGAAAAGCGGCTCATGCTGGCCAATGGCAACGTCCGCCACGCGATCGAAGGCGCGCTGCCCCTGAGCGAACGCCGCGCCAGCAGATCGTAAACTCCAGGTGTCAGGAGTCAGGTTTCAGGTGCCGGGATCCGACAGGCGAAAACTGGAATTGATTACTAAGGTTCTACATTCATACCCGCGGCACTATCGTCGTGGCACACTAACGACACGACGCATACGGCTCGGGCGTCCTGACGCCTGAAGCCTGGAGCCTGAAGCCCTTATGGATAAGTTCGTAATTCGCGGGGGCAACCCGCTGCTCGGCACAATTCGGGTCAGCGGCGCCAAGAACGCGGCCCTTCCCGCCATGGCGGCGGCGCTGCTCACCGAAGAGCCCATCATCCTCGAAAACATTCCCCAGGTGCGCGACATCGAAACCACGCGGCGCCTGCTGGCCAGCATGGGCGCCGAAGTCGAGCTTGGCTACGGACGAGCCCAGCACCGAACGACGATTTGCGTCGGGCGCACTCCGAAACCGGAAGCGGCGTACGAACTGGTGAAAACCATGCGCGCCTCCACGCTCGTGCTCGGCCCGCTCATCGCGCGATGCGGCGAAGCGCGCGTTTCCATGCCCGGCGGATGCGCCATCGGCGCGCGTCCGATCGACCTGCACATCAAGGGGCTGGAACGCCTGGGCGCGGAGATCACCACCGAGCACGGCTACATCGTCGCCCGCGCCAAGCGGCTCACGGGAGCGCGCATCAGCTTCGACAAGATCACCGTCACCGGCACCGAAGACCTGCTCATGGCCGCCACCCTCGCGGAGGGCGAGACCGTGATGGAGAACTGCGCGCGCGAGCCGGAGGTCGCCGACCTGGCGGCGCTGCTCAACAAGATGGGCGCGAAAATCGAAGGCGCGGGCACTTCCACCATCCGCGTGCAGGGCGTCGAGAAGCTGCACGGCGCGCGCCACCGCATCATCCCCGACCGCATCGAGGCCGGTACCTTTATCCTCGCGGGCGCGATGACCGGCGGCGACCTCAACGTCAGCAGCCTGGTGGTCGAGCACCAGTCGGCGCTGCTGCAGAAGCTGGAAGAGGTCGGCGTCAAGATCCGCATCAACGGCGATTCAGTCCGCGTGACGGGCGAGGGCCCGTTCCAACCGGCGGACATGAATACCGAGGAATATCCCGGCTTCGCCACCGACATGCAGGCGCAGTACATGACGCTGATGACGCAGGCCGAGGGCACCTCGGTCATCGTAGAAAACATCTTCGAAAACCGATTCATGCACGCGCAGGAACTGGTGCGCATGGGCGCCAACATCAAGATCGAGGGGCGGCGCGCCATCGTCCGCGGGAAGACCCCGCTCAGCGCCGCCGCCGTGCTCGCCAGCGACCTGCGCGCGTCCGCATCGCTGGTATTGGCTGCGCTGGTCGCCGACGGTGAAACCATCATTGACCGCGTGTACCACATCGACCGCGGTTACGAGCGAATCGAGGAAAAGCTGCGCGGCGTCGGCGCCGAAATCAAGCGCATGGGCGAGGTATTCCGCAAGAAGGCCAGCGTGCCGGTGGCGTGAGTCGGATATTTCGGTACTTCGGTATCCCGATGCGTTGTACCACTTACTTACCGATATACCCGGCCTAAATAGAAGAAGCCGCTCTCGTCGAGCGGCTTCCTTATTAGTGCGGGGGGAGCTCAGGCGTTCGCGTAGAAAGCGGCGTTCTTCTCGATGAAAACTTTCTTCTCGTCCGGCACTTCGTCGAGCGGGAAGATCGAATTGCTGGTGCAAGCCGGGACGCAGGCGCCGCAGTCGATGCACTCCTCGGCGTTGACGTACATTTGCGTCGATGTCTCGAAAGCCGGCTCGTCCTGTTTCGGATGAATGCAGTCGGTGGGGCAGGCGTCCACGCAGAGCGAATCTTTAATACAGGTATCCGTGATTACGTAGGCCATTTTCTTCCTCGTGTCTGGGTTTTTGTGGGCGCCGCCTGATCGCACGACCGGGTGGTGCTCCTTGTCTTTACAGTAGCCAAGGCATGGACACCCGGGCCGTGACGCCGGTCACAATCCCTTGTGAGGTGCAGCACACTGTGCGACAGGATCAGTCGGGTTTGGCGAGAATCGCGCCGGTCATGCGATCAAGCAGGATAAGCGCCGCGTCAGCGGGCGGAGGTCTTGGAGGCAGGCTCCTGGTTCGGGTGCGGGGTGTGCGCTTCCGCGTAGGCGGCGTAAAACAACATCAGCCCCATGACCAGGAACACAGCGAGCGCGAGCAGCGCCATGATGAGGATCGGCATAATCCACCTCTGCCGACAGTCTGTCCCCGAACTTCACGTCAGTCCGTGATGCGCGTCACTCACTCGCGTGAGGCTCGGCGCTTCCTTGACGCCGGCGTTGGCGGGCGCATAGGCTGGCAATTTCTTATGAAACACAAACGCGTTCTTATTCTCGCCGCCCTTCTCTGCTCCGCCGCCGTCCATGCCCAGCAGCTCAAGCTCATTCCGTATCCCAAGCAGGTCGAACTGGGACCGGGCAAGGTCACGGTCACCTCCGCCACTCGAATTGCGCTGACCGCCAAGCACGCCAAGGCGGACCGCATCGCCGCCGAAATGCTGGCGGAAGAAATCGAGCGCACTAGCGGACGCAAGCCCACGATTGGCGCCGCCGCTCCGGGTACGATTCAACTCACACGTCTTGAGCCAAAATCCGGCGACGATCCACTCTTCAAGGACGAGGGCTACACCATCGAGGTAAAGGGTGGGCGCATCGTGGTCGCCGGCGCCAGCGATGCCGGACTCTTCTACGGCGTGCAGACGCTCCGCCAGCTCATGCAGCCCGACGGCAAAAAGCTGATCGTGCCCGAAGTTTCCATTCGCGACTGGCCCTCGATGCGCTGGCGCGGCGTGCACGACGACCTCAGCCGCGGTCCCATCCCCAAGCTCGAATTTCTCAAGCAGCAGATCCGCACTCTCAGCGAGTACAAGATCAACATGTTCTCGCCCTACATGGAGGCGGTGTTCGCCTACAAGGGGCAGCCGCTGATCGCGCCGCAGGAAGCCGCAGTCACGCCCGGCGAGGCGCGCGAGTTGGTCAAGTACGCAGCGCAGTATTACGTCACCGTGGTGCCCGAGCAGGAGGCGTTTGGACACCTGCACAACATTTTGAAGTACGAGCTTTACACGGACCTCGCGGAAACCCCGCACGGGCACGTGCTCGCCCCGGGACAGGAAGGTTCGTACGCGCTGATCCAGAAGATGTTCGACGAGCTCGCCGAGGTATACCCCGGCCCGTTCCTGCACATCGGCGCCGACGAGACCTTCGAGCTCGGCCGCGGCCAGACCAAGCCCAGGGCGGATGAAGTCGGCATCGGCAAGGTCTATCTCGACTTCCTCGCGCGCATCACCGACATCCTCAAGCCGCACCACAAGCGCATCATGTTCTGGGGCGACATCGCCATGAAATACCCGCAACTGCTCAACATCCTGCCCAAGGACGTGATCGCGGTTGCCTGGTCCTACAGCGCGCGCCCGAACTTCGACAACATGCTCAAACCCTACAAGGACGCGGGTCTGGACCTGTTCGTCGCGCCCGGGGCGAATAACTGGAACGTGATCTTCCCCAACCTCGACAACGCCTATCCGAACATCAGCGTCTTCGTGCGCGACGGGCAAAAGTACAACGCGCTCGGCATGTTGAACACGAATTGGAACGACGATGGCGAGTCGTTCATCGGACTGACGTGGCCGCAATTTGTCCTGGGCGGCGCCTGCTCCTGGCAGCAGGGGGAGTGCAACATCCAGCAGTTCCAGCAGGCCTACGACTGGGCCTTCTACCGCAACACCGACTCCACGTTTCACGACGCCATCCTCGACTTGAACAAAGCCAACACGCTGTTCAAGAGCGCCGGACTGGGCGAGTCGTCCAATTCGTATTTGTGGGTTGATCCATTTTCACCGGCGGGTGCGCAGTTTGCCGGACGCATGCTGCCCATCGCGCGCGACCTGCGGCTCTCGGCGGAGAAAGGTCTGGAAGCGCTGATCAACAACCGCGATAAGGCTGCGATCCATTCCGATACGATCGAGCCGATGATCCTCGCCGGCTACCGCCTCGACTTCCTCGGCATGAAGGTGCAATACCAGGACGAGATCGCCAAGGCCTGGAGCGGCACGCAAACGCCGAGCGCGCAGGGCCGCTACAACTTGGGTTCGATCAACGAAATCACCGGTACCAACGGCCGCCTCGAAGATCTGCGCGACGCGCTGGTCCGCAACCGCAAAATGTACTCGGACTATTACCTCAAAGAGAATCATCCTTACTGGCTCGAAAACGTCCTGTCGCGCTACGACAATTTGACGCAAATCGTGCAAACGAAGATCAGCGAGGTGCGCAGCGCCCGCCGCGGAAGCCCGAACGCACCGCCGCCTACCGCCGAGCGGATGGGCTTTGTCGTGACACCGCCTCCTCCGCGTCCGCCCGCCGGAGGGCCCGGAACGCAAGCGCCCGCACCCGGCGCCGCTCCGCAGCAACCGATTCCACCGGTGCAGCCTCCGACCACTACCATGCCGCCACCGAAGAACACGCCTCCGCCCTCGCAGGCGCCGCCTCCGCAGCCATGATTCGTTTCGGAATTGCCGGTTTTGGTTTGCACGGCGTGAAGCGGCTGATGCCAGGCTTTGCCAAAGCCAGCCGCTGCCGTGTCACCGCGATCTCGCGCCGCGACGCCGCCAAGGCCAAGGCTTCGGCCGCCCAGTACGGCATCCCCCATGCGTTCACTTCGGTCGACGAGTTGGCGCGCTGTCCCGACGTGGATGCCGTGTTTGTCGCCTCGCCCAACTCGTTGCACCTGCCGGACACGCTGGCTTGCCTGAAGGCCGGCAAGCCGGTGTTGCTCGAGAAGCCGATGGGGATGAACGCCGAGGAGTGCCGGCAGATGATTGCCGCCGCGCGTGCCGCAAACCTCAAGCTCGGAGTCGCCCAGGTTTTCCGTTTCGAAGA
>DAISJI010000160.1:0-5834 GCA_036821585.1 Terriglobales bacterium | reverse complement strand
AAGGTGTACTACATCTTCACCGGGTTCCTGCCGCAGTTGACTGCGGCGGGCGACACGTCTTACTCGGGCGCCTTCAACCTGAGCAAGTCCATCACGACCAAGTGGACATTGTCGGACTTCAACGGCAACTTCCTGGGCGACTTGAGTGCCAACGTCCTGTATGCCGTTGGCCCCTTGTCCACCATCAGTGGAAAGTGCCCTCTGCCCATCCAGGCTCCACTGGCCAAGGCTGCTTCCCCGTCCCTGGTCAGCGTGCTGTACTCGCCGACCACCGGGGCGAAGGGTGGCAGCACGTTCCGCATCGCGACGTCCAACAACCAGTTCATCTTCAACTGGGACACGAAGATTTCAGCCCCGGGGTGCTACATCCTGGAGCTGGATTTGAACAGCGGTCAGGTGGAGAGGACTGGTTTGCAGTTGCAGTAACGACCCACACAGCAGTTCGAAACAGGAATGCCCGGCTTGCCGGGCATTCTTATTTTCCTGGTGGTGGCCGGCGCTATTGTTTGCCGATGCGGCGACGGATGTCGGCCAGCAGAGGGTCCTCCCCCGCTTTTTCACGAATGCCCAGGTAGGTGCGATAGGAGTCCGCTGCACCAGGGCTCTTCAGTCCTTCCCGTACCCGCCCCTGGTAGAAGTAAACGATCGGGAAGTAACCATACGTCGGAACGTTGTCCATCAGGATTTCCAGCGCTTCGCCGCGCCGGCGGATGCACTCGTCAAATTCGGAATCGGCTTCTGCGAACCCACTCGCTTCCAGGTACGCGCGACCGAGTTCGTAGTGTCCAATCCACGTGTTCAGAATGTTGTTCGCTTCCGTTAGCGCTTTGATCCCTGCGGGCGCATCTCCACGTCGGACGGCAGACAGTCCCTCGATGATCTTCAAGTACGACTGGGGCTCGGACTGGAGAGCGGAACGCAGGGGGGCGATTACTCTTTGCGCTTTCGCCAGTTCTCCGGCGTCCGCCAGGACCTCGGCCGCAAGGAACCGGACTTTACCACCCTCGTTCGTTGCCAGGGCTTTATCAGCAGCGGCGACCGCCGCGGCTTTGTGTCCGCGCAAGAGCTCTATGTGGGCGACCGCTGCCAGTTTCTCGGCAGCGGTCTCCGGGGTCTTCGCCGCCACATCGGCGGCCGCACCCTTCTCGAGAAGTGTGACGGCGTCGGCGTAGCGTCCTTCGTAAACGGCCAAATCCGCCAGCCCGGAACTGGCGATCGATGCCCCCAGGGGACTGATCTTCTCGAGGATCTTGTACGTCTCGGCGGCTTGGCTCACCTGGCCTTGTCCGATCTGGGCTTCGGCCAACGCGAGGTAACTCACTTCCGAGGAGGAGTTCAGTTCCAAGGCCGCCCGCGCCTCTTTTTCGCCGGCCGCAAAATCGCCGCCATACGAGCTGTAAAACGACAGATTCAGCCGCTGCAAAACACCCTTGGGAGTTATTTCGACGGCTTTGCGGGCTGCCTCGACGGCCTTGGGAACATTGCGCAGTCCCATGTAGCAGCCCGCCATGTTCAGGTGTCCGATGTTGTCGGCTGGATAGCTGTTCACCAGGGCGCTGAATTCGTCCACGCATTTCTGCCAGTTGCCGTTCATCATGTAGTATGCGGCCCGCACGCGGTAGCGTTCGCGGTCCGTCATTCGGTCCACATGTTCCATGGCTACTTTCATGTAGCTCTCGGAGTCCGACATTTTGCCAATGTTTCTCGAAATGCCGGCCATTCCGGCGTATGCGCGGGCGAAGTTCGGATCCAGCTTTGTGGCATTGGAGAAGCTCTGCAATGCGTCCTGGGTCTTGCCGGCGAATTGCTGTTCCATGCCGACGCCGTACTGATGCACGGCCTCCAGGTTGGTGGCGGTGAACGCGCCTCCTGCCTTCTCGATCTGGATCGACTCGGGTGTGCTGTCGCCCAGCGCCTGGCGGAGCGGCGCGATCAGTTTGGGGACCGCGCTAAGAACGTCGTCTTTACTGGCCGCCGTTACGTCCGCCTGGGCGAGCACGTTGCCGCTGACCGCATCCAATGCGATGGCCGACAACGCGTACTTGTCACCGCGCCGGCTGATCTCGCCGGTAATCACCGCGGCCACGCCTTGGCTCAGGGCCACCAGCCGGGCCGATCGTTCATCGAGCTTATCGGTGGGGTTGGGAAGCTTCGCCGCAAGGTTGCGGGCCGCGCCACGGTTGTAGGCGTTGATGAAGCTGGCGCCCTCCAAAGCCACGTTCATCATCGGTTCCAGAGTGCCGTCGAAGATCGGGTCGCCGGTATGGTTGGTGAAATCTGCGACTAACACTGAAATCGGCTTGCCCGATGATGCTCTTGTCGCGGTCGTCCGGAACACGCGGTGCCGCACCGCGGGAATCGCCAGCGCAATCGCTGCCAGGATGACCACGGCCCCGATCGCCAGCGTGATTTTGCCGCCCGGAATCGAGACCTGCTGCGGCAGCGTGATCTGCATGCTGCGGGCGCCGCTTTTGGGCGGAGCGGTCGCGCTGTCGAGATCGCGCAGAATCTCGTTCGCGCTCTGGTAGCGATTGTCGGGATAGCGCTCCAGGCACTTCATGACCACGCGCACCAGCCAGTCCGGCAGATCGGGATTGAGCTCCTTGGGACTCTTGGGCGTCTCGTTCACCCGTTTGTACATGAGCTGGATGGTCGAGTCGGCGTGGAAGGGCACGTCGCCGGTCAGCATCTCGTAGAGGATCAGGCCGAGGGCGTAGAGGTCCACCCGGTGATCGATACCGCGGCCCTCCACCTGTTCCGGCGCCATGTAACGCGGCGTGCCCAGGAATTCGCCGCTCCGGGAAAGGCCGGCGTCGCTTTCCAGCGACTTGGCGAGTCCGAAATCGGTGACGTACACCTGCTCGTTCTTATCGAGCAGGATGTTCTGCGGCTTGAAATCGCGATGCACAACTCCTTCGGCGTGCGCGGCGTCGAGCGCGGCGCAAAGCTGCCGGGCGATCTTCATCGCCCGCTCCACCGGCAGCTTGCCGTTGTCAATGAGGAGCTGGTGCAGGTCCTGCCCCTCGACGTATGCCATGGAAATGAACTTCACGCCGGCCGCGTCGCCCAGATCGTGAATGCGCAGGATGTTCTTGTGCGAGATCTTGCTGGCCAGCAGCAGTTCCTGCTTGAAGCGCGCCGAGACATTCGGGTCCATGGCCAGGCCGGGGCGGATCAGCTTGAGCGCAACGGTGCGGTCGAGATCGACGTCGTACGCCTTGTAAACCGCGCCCATACCGCCTTCGCCGAGCATGCGCTGGATCTTGTAGCGGGGGCCGAAGTTGACCTCGTCGCCCGCAGATGTGCCACCCATGCCGACAGCCCATGGTCCCGCGGTGGCCATGTCGGCCAACGACGCATTCTGCGGCGCCGGTGCAGGCGCGGGTGCGGCGGCGGTCCCGGGAGGAAGCGGGGCGGGCACAATTCCGGCGAAGGTTTCCGTGTCCCCGCCCAGTGCGAGACTGATGCCGCACCGCGAGCACTTGGAAGCGGAGTCGGTATTCTGTGTGCCGCACCTTGGGCAGGTCATTTTAAGGAGGGCCTCAACCCGAAACGCAAAAACGTTGCGGGCTCCTTGCGGATAACGTTGCTGGATTATGCGGCAGCCGGGGCTCGCATTTCAACGGCTGCCATTAATTTATTGATGAATAGAAGTTTCTGCGTAAGGGTGCGCCTCGAATTCGGAGAACTCGCGCTCCAACTGCGCTTGCAGAAGGGCGCGAAGGTTCGCGTCGAGGAATTGCCGGCATGTCGCCGACGGCTTGGCCGTAGCTCCGCCTTCGCATTGCGCTACCGGACGGAACTTGCGCGCATCGGCCCAGTAACTTTCGCCCGCGACAAAGGCGTGCTCGAGGCTGTTGCGGGCCATGGTTTTCAGGGTCGCGTAGCGGAAGCGGTACGTCTGCAGCGCCTTGAGGAACTCCTGTGTGTTGTCGGAGCGGGAGACGCCGAGGTCGTCCGTCCCGAGCGCGACCGGGACGCCGTACTTCAGGTACATCGCCAGCGGGTGGGCGGCGCCGCGCGTGCCGAGTATGACGTCGTTGCTGGTCAGGCAAATTTCCACGAGTACCTGCTTGTCCGCCATCTCCTTCAGCAGCCCAATCGGATCGCGCTCGTACATGACGGACGTCCCGTGCCCGATGCGTTCCGCGTGGGCGACCTCCACCGATTCGCGGACGTGAAAGCGCAGTCCTTCCGGCGGCACCAACTGCGGCGCCAGTTCGCCGGCATGCAGGCTGAGGTGGACCTTCGGATAGACGCCCTTGAGGAACGCGAACATCCGCATGTGGAGCGAGAAGTCGCGCATGGGAATGGGCCAGTCTTCCGCCATGACGGGATTCACGCCGACCACGCGCGGATCGGCCGTGACCGTTTCGAAGCCGGCAACCATCTCCGCGAAAACCTGCTCGCGTGGTAAGCCGCGCGGCACCTGGTACAGATATCGCACGGTGACCTTGCAGCCGGGATCGGCATTGAGCGAACCGCAGCGCAGGATTTCGCGCATGCGGGCTTCGGCCTGGTCGATCGCGATGCGGCCGTCGGCGACCACGCGCTCGATTTGCTTGTCGAGGAGCTTCTGCCGTTGCGCGGCCATGTCACCGCTCCAGCCCATTCCGGCGCCCAGCCGTGCCGCCGCGCCGCTATTGGGACCGACCATGATTTCCACGTAGCTGACGCGATCGTGCGCGGCGCGCGAAACTATTTCGGCAATCATGTCGCCGTTGTGGCCGTTCTTGGCGACCGAGAACTTGTTGAAGGTGTCGAAGAAATGGTCGTGGCCCGATTCCCCCTGGGTGGGAACGAAATCGCGCATCGACCAGGCGTCGATGAGCTGGCGGTAGAGAACGACGTCGGAAAGCGCGCGGGCAGCGGGAACATGGTTCTTCGCCTCGTCGCAGGGCGAGCGCGGCGGAGCGGGTTTGCCGTCGGCGGCGGGCGGGGCCGCCTCGGGCGGAACGTCGCGGGGAACGGCCGTCATGGTGCGCGTGTCGATGCAGATGTTGTCGCGCACCGCGAAGTCAATCAGGCTCTCTGCGTAAACGGTCCCGGTGATGTGGATGTGCAGGTCGGCGCCCTTGGGCAGCCGGCGCACAAAGTCCAGCAGCAAGGATGGGTTGTCGCGGATGGAATCCAGGTAGCGCTCGACGGCATTCGCGCCAGCGGGCGCAACCGTACGCTTTGCGGGAGTCTGCTGCGCGGCGGCAGCGGAGAAGAGAAAAAGAAAAACGAGGGCAGCGCGCCCGAAACGGCCAAGCACCTTTCCCATAACTCAGGGTAGCACGACACCAGGCTCTGGGAGCCCTTTTCACCAGCAACCCGCAGCCGGGAAGCCCCGGGCGGAAGCCGCTAGTTGGCCCGGTACGCCAATGTGAGTGAGAAGACGGTTTCACGGCACTTACGAGCGCCAAGGCACTTGTCGTCGTTGCCGGCTTATCTTCCAGTGAACGGGGCTCGGGATTTGAAGCTGCACTCCGGGTTGCTCGGCGGCCTGCATCGTTACTGCAATTGCTCGGAAGCGATGAGCTTCCAATCGCTTGCGCTTATACGGCGGACATTCATAGGCCGGCGCCATTTTCCACTTTGGTAAAGCGGCTCGCGCCTTCTTAGCTGAGTGAGCAATATTGACCATACGGTCTCAACCCTCCTCGCTAAACTTTGGCGTTCTGCTGAATTGTCAAACCCTGGGTTAGACTCGACGACGTTCTAAAGGCAAATGCTGGAGGAAGAAGTATGTTTCACATCATCTGGTACATTCTGATTGGGCTACTCTCGGGGGTTATCGCGAAATCGGTGATGCACGTCCATATGACGATCTTCTGGACGATCGTGCTCGG
>DAISJI010000159.1:3710-5906 GCA_036821585.1 Terriglobales bacterium | reverse complement strand
CCGCGCCTTCACTGTTTTCCCATTCTTCATTCTGACTTCTTCATTCTTAATTGTTTTGGGACTTGTCTCATCCTTTTGTGCGCTGGAACACAACATTCCCCACCCCAAAAGGTGTACATTTTTCTGTTTCGGCTTTATGGAACTATCTGTACTAGCGAGTACGCTCGCATTCGGAGGATAGAGTTGAAGAATCGCACGCTGAAGTGTCTTACTCTTTTGGTTGTACTCGCGGCTATCCTGACGCTGGGCGCCTGCAAGAAAAAGACGCCGGCCGCGCCGCCGCCGCCGCCACCGCCGCCGCCCACTGCTCCCACGGCTTCGCTGAGCGCAAGTCCGGACACCATTCAGCCCGGCCAGTCCGCCACGCTCTCGTGGCAGACCACCAACGCCACCGATGTCACCATCGACGGCCGCAAGGTGGATCTCAACGGGCAAAGCAGCGTCACGCCGTCGCAGTCCACCACCTACCGCCTGAACGCCAAAGGCCCGGGCGGAACCCAGGAAGCGACCGCGCGCGTCACCGTTTCGCCGCCGCCTGAGCCACTCGCACCCGTTCCCTCGGCCACCGAAGAGCAGATGTTCGCGCAAAACGTCAAGGACATCTTCTTCGACTACGACAGGTACGACTTGCGGCCCGACCAGACCGCCACCGCGCAATCCAACGCGCGTTGGCTGGCGCAGCACCCCAACATCCGCTTCACGGTTGAGGGGCACTGCGACGAGCGCGGCTCCACCGAGTACAACATCGCGCTCGGCGATAACCGCGCCCAGGCCGTCATCAACGCGCTCTCGCAGGCCGGTGTTGCCGCCGATCGCATGAGGAAGATGAGCTTCGGCAAGGAAAAGCCGTTCTGCAGCGAGTCCACCGAGGACTGCTGGCAGCAAAACCGCCGCGGCCACTTCGTCTACCAGAGGTAGCCGTAGCGCTGGCTTTTCGTAGCGCTGGCTTCCAGCCGGCGCGCATTTGTAGCGCTGGCTTCCAGCCGGCAGTTCCGCCGGCATCTTGCCGGCAGAAGTAGCCATAGCGCTGGCTTCCGCCGGCATCTTGCCGGTGCGCATTGAAGACGGCGGGTGACCCAGGTCTCCCTGTGTCACTCGCCTTTTTCGCTTCAACAGGTCTAATCTTTTGCTGGGTGCTCGATTTTCAGGCCGATGTCCCGAAAGCCCAAAGCCTGCTTCCCGCATCCAACCAGGGCAGCCAATATGAAAAACATTCGCTTCAAGCTTTCGTTGTTTGTGCTGGCGTCGCTCCTCCTCGCCTCGCTTCCCTCCTTCGCCGTCAGCAAGGAAATTGTCCAGCTCCAGACCCAGGTCCAGGCTCTCCAGGACGCCATGCGCCAGATGCAGCAGGCCTTCGACGAGCGCATGGGCGTCATGCGCAACCTGGTCGAGGGCAACACCGACAAGATGAACCAGATCAACTCCAGCTTGCAGGAGCTGCAGAAGTCGCTCAACGCCCAGCGCAATGACGCTGGCGCGCGCAACGACCAGCTCTCCGGACAAGTCCAGGCGCTGCACGATTCGGTGGACGAGCTCAAGGCGCGCCTCAACAAGATCGCCAACACCCTGGAGGCGATGCAGGGCGCGCAGTCCAATTTGCCCTCCGGCGCCGCGCCCGCCACGCAGCCCGGCCAGCCCGGGACGCAGCAGGCGCCGCCGCCCGACGTCCTCTACAACAATGCCCTGCGCGATTACAACGCCGCCCAGTACGACCTCGCCACCCAGGAATTCGGCGATTACATCAAGTTCTATCCCAATACTGATCTCGCCGGAAACGCGCAGTTTTATCTCGCCGACCTCGAGTATCGCCAGAACGACTTCACTTCCGCCGTCCGCGACTACGACAAGGTCCTCGAGCAGTATCCCGGCGGCAACAAGGCGCCCGCCGCTCAGTTGAAGAAAGCAATGGCGCTGCAGAAACTCGGACGCCGCGCCGAAGCGGTCAAGGAATACCAGAGCCTGCTCCAGCGCTACCCGCGTGCCATCGAGGCCGACCAGGCCCGCGCCGAACTCCGCGACCTCGGCGCCATCAACAGCGCTCGCCCCTCCGCCGCCACCCCCCGCCGCAAACCGTGATGGGTCTGTGGGGACCGCTAAGAAACTTGTAGCCCGGCTGCCCCCAGCCGGGCCCTTCGCTTGCGGTAATTGTCTTCCTCTGCGTACCCCTGCGTCCCCTGCGGTGAGTATGTTTTCCTT
>DAISJI010000159.1:0-3610 GCA_036821585.1 Terriglobales bacterium | reverse complement strand
GAAACTGAAACTATTTCTTGATCACGTCCCGCAAACAATACCGAATCTCCAGCGCCGCATCCGTAATTCTCATTCCTTCCAGCACCATCAGCTTGCACGAGATCGCTTTGTGCGACGCCGTTCCTTCTCCCATGTCGTACGTCACCCGGCAATACTGGCAATCCTCGTTCCAGCAGAACCGCCCGTAGGCCACGTTCTCCGGCGCCAGGTATTGCAGGCAGCGCAGCAACATGTTGCTGTCCGGGACCTCGTACACCTTCCCCAGGATCTCGATCTTCACCAGTTTCTCGTACGGCCGAAACATCTCGCCGGGCGTCGTCATGCGCGCATTGTACCTAAGCGTGTGTCATCCTGAGCGAGGTTGAGGTGCGGGTGCCCCACACATTGCGCCTTTCGTATGCTCGAACCGATTCCTGCTCTGTGCGCGCAATGTGTGGGCGGATTGTCCCCTGAAACCTGACGTCTTTTCTTGCAACTCCCGATTAAAGACGGCATCATTTCTCCATGCCCCCTCGCAAACTGGTACAGATCGGAAAGCCCGCCCCGCTCCCCACTGTCGCCGAATACTTCCGCGACCTCTCCCAACGGCAGGGCGAAGACATTCGCCTTTTGAAACAACGCGCCTCCATCTTGTCCGATCCTCGCGCCGTACGCCGCTCTCAACGCGCCGCCTCCAAATCCGTTCGCGAAGAAAGCTGGCGCCTCCATCCCGTCGTTCCTGCAAGCAAGCCCCCGCAGAAGCGCTCCGCAACGAAAAAGCGGACCACGGCCAAGAAGCGCGGCTCGACCAAGCGCCGCTCCGGCTAGTTGTTTTCCTTCGTGTTCCTTCGTTTCCTTGGTGGTGAAATCTTTTTCTCTGTCGCTCCTGCGCTATCCCGCGGCGATAAAAAATTCTGATTGCCCCCATCAATATTTCGAATTTCTCAAGTCTTCCCGTTTCGGGTATGAATATCGGCATGCCCGATTCGAATACATCGCTCAACCGTCCGCCGGACGACTCTGATTTTTCCTTCGACGACCCGCTTCCTTCCGATTCGCCGGCTTCCACGACGGGCAAGCGCGTGGTTCCGCCGCTCTTTCTTTCCCCCACGGAGAAGCGCCGCGCCGACGATCTGACTCCCCCCGGCCTCAGCAACCCCTTCTGGAAGTAGTGCGGTTTCAAAGTCGCATCGTCTCCCGCGGCGATTCGACACTTTGGCCTTTTTCACTCTCTACCCCCCCCCAAGATCCCCTTGAGTCCCTCACACTCACCTCTTGACATCCTCCGCATACCTCGTTAAGATTGGCACTCAATGAGCGGGAGTGCTAACAACCGCAAGAGGCCCGCTCATACCAGCGGAAAATAGTGGTGAGGAAATTTTGTAACATGCTGATTTTACTGGCTTTCGCTGGAATAGAACCCCAAACCAAAGTGAATTCAAGAAGCTGAAAAGGAGCTGCTCCATGGCTAAGCTAACTCCCCTGCATGACCGGATTCTGGTCAAGCGGATCGAAGAAGCGGAAACAACCCGCGGCGGCATCATCATCCCGGACTCGGCAAAAGACAAGCCACAGGAAGGCGAAGTGATCGCTGCCGGCAAAGGCAAAGTCAACGAAGAAGGCAAAGTCCGTCCCCTGGATGTGAAGGATGGCGACCGCATTCTCTTCGGCAAGTACTCGGGCACCGAGATCAAGATCGACGGTGAAGAGTTCATCATCATGCGCGAAGAGGAAGTGCTGGGCATCCTGACGGGCGCAGCGAAGAAGACAGAAAAGGCCGGCGCGCACAAGTAGACGCCGTTTTGCGGGCGTCTGAGCCCGCAGGCGTCATCCTGAGCGAAGCGAAGGATCTCTAACCAGCCAACGATTCTCCCGGCCGTGGGCGGCCGGGCTACACAACTTCAAGTTCCACAAGTAACGAAGGAGATTAAGACATGGCGAAACAGATTGTGCACGGTGAGGACTCGCGGCAATCGATCCTGCGGGGCGTAAATCTTCTGGCCGACGTGGTGAAAGTCACGCTCGGGCCGAAGGGCCGCAACGTAGTCATCGAGAAGAAATTCGGTTCGCCGACCATTACCAAGGACGGCGTAACCGTGGCCAAGGAAATCGAGCTGAAAGATCCGCTCGAAAACATGGGCGCGCAGATGGTGCGGGAAGTCGCGAGCAAGACCAGCGACGTGGCCGGCGACGGCACCACCACCGCGACCGTACTGGCGCAGGCCATCTTCCGCGAAGGCGTGAAGACGGTGGCGGCGGGCGCGAACCCGATGGCACTGAAGCGCGGTATCGACCTGGCCATCCGTACCATTTGCGGCACGGTGGACAACGACGGGAACCGCACCGGCTCCGCTCTCGACAAGCTGTCGCAGAACGTTTCCGGTGACATGAAGAAGATCGCCGAAGTGGGCACCATCTCGGCGAACAACGACGAGACCATCGGCAAGATCATTGCCGAGGCGATGAAGAAGGTCGGCAAGGACGGCGTCATCACCGTGGAAGAGTCGAAGACGATGGAGACGCAGTTGGAAGTGGTCGAAGGCATGCAGTTCGACCGCGGCTACCTGTCGCCCTACTTCGTCACCGACCCGGAGCGCATGGAAGCGATCCTGGAAGACCCCTACATCCTGATCAACGAAAAAAAGGTCAGCTCGATGAAGGACCTGCTGCCGCTGCTGGAACAGATCGCACGCGCCGGCAAGCCGCTGCTCATCATCGCTGAGGACGTGGAAGGCGAAGCGTTGGCGACCCTGGTGGTGAACAAGCTGCGGGGCACGCTGCAGGCCGTGGCCGTGAAGGCCCCGGGCTTCGGCGACCGCCGCAAGGCCATGTTGCAGGACATCGCGACCCTGACGGGCGGCAAGGCCATCACCGAAGACCTCGGCATCAAGCTGGAGAACGTGCAACTGGCCGACATGGGCCGCGCCAAGCGCATCGTCATCGACAAGGACAACACCACCATCGTCGAGGGCAAGGGCAAGCACACCGAGATCGAAGGCCGGGTGAAGGAAATCCGCGCCCAGGTCGAGAAGACCACCAGCGACTACGACCGCGAGAAGCTCCAGGAACGCCTGGCGAAGCTCGTGGGCGGCGTGGCGGTGATCAAGGTGGGCGCTGCGACCGAGACCGAGATGAAGGAAAAGAAAGCTCGTGTCGAGGACGCAATGCACGCCACTCGTGCGGCCGTCGAGGAAGGCATCGTGCCGGGCGGAGGCGTTGCCCTGCTGCGCTGCGCTGACGCGGTCGAAGCCCTCAAGCTCGAGGGTGACGAGAAGATCGGCGCCAACATCGTGCGCAAGGCCCTGGAAGAGCCGATTCGCCAGATCGTCGGCAATGCCGGCGAAGAAGGCGCAATCGTGGTCGGACGCATTCGCGAGTCGAAGGACAAGAACTTCGGCTACAACGCGCAGACCGGCGATTTCGAGGACCTGATCAAGGCGGGTGTGGTTGACCCGACCAAGGTCACCCGTACCGCGCTGCAGAACGCGGGCTCCATCGCCGGCCTGATGCTGACGACCGAAGCCCTCGTCGCCGAGATTCCGGAGGACAAGAAGTCTGCGGCAATGCCCGGCGGACACGGCGGCATGGGAGACATGTACTAAAGACAGTTGCTAGTTGCTAGTTGCTAGTT
>DAISJI010000158.1:0-5907 GCA_036821585.1 Terriglobales bacterium | reverse complement strand
AGCGACAAGACCGGGTTCATCGTGAACCGGTTGCTGGTGCCGTACATTTTGGACGCGATCCGCGCCTATGAAGAGGGCGTGGGGTCGATTACCGACATTGACACGGCGATGAAGCTGGGCTGCGGTTATCCGATGGGACCGTTCACGCTGCTGGATTTCGTCGGGCTGGACACGACCTACTACATCACGCACGTGATGTTCGACGAGTTCAAGGAACGGCGGTTCGCGTCGCCCGCGCTGTTGAAGCGGCTGGTGATGGCCGGGTGGTACGGCAAGAAGACCGGCAAGGGCTTCTACGACTGGACCAGCGGCGAGCCAAAGCCGCAGGACGCGGCGCTACGAGGGCTTGTCGAGAAGGCAAGTGGCGCGGCTGAATGAGATTTGAAATTTGAAAAGTTTCAAATTTGAAATTTCGAATTGGAGGTTTTATGGCGTCATCCGCAGTTAATTTGACATTCGAAAATATTACCTACGAAAAGATGGGCGCGCTTGCCTACGTGACCGTCAACCGGCCGAAGGTTCTGAACGCGCTCAACATGGCGACCATGGAAGAACTGCGCACCGCGTTTCACGCCATCAAGAGCGATGCGGAGGTGCGCGTCGTTATCCTGACCGGCGCGGGCGAGAAAGCGTTCGTGGCGGGCGCCGAAATTGGCGAGCTGGCGAAGCACGACGCGGTCAGCGGCAAGGAGTACACGCACAAAGGACAGAATGTCCTCAACCTGATCGAGAACCTGGGCAAGCCGGTGATCGCGTGCATCAATGGATTTGCGTTGGGCGGCGGCTGTGAGCTGGCGATGGCGTGCACCATGCGCCTGGCGAGCGAAAACGCGAAGCTCGGCCAGCCCGAGGTGAAGCTGGGCATTATCCCGGGATACGGCGGGACGCAACGGCTATCACGGCTGGTGGGCAAGGGCATCGCGATGCAACTGCTGCTGTCGGGCGAGATGATTTCGGCGCAGGAAGCGTACCGCATCGGGCTGGTGAACGAAGTGGTGCCGCAGCCGGAGCTGATTGCGCGTGCGGAAGCAATCGCGCACAAGATCATCGCCAACGCGCCGCTGGCGGTGCAGTACGCGATGGAAGCTGTCCATAAGGGCATGGAGATGACGCTCCAGGAGGGCCTGTACCTGGAGGCGACGCTGTTCGGCGTGTGCTGCGCGACGGAAGACAAGAAGGAAGGGACGACGGCGTTCCTGGAAAAGCGCCCGGCGAATTTCAAAGGAAAATAGTTCCGAGTGCTGAGTTCCGAGTTTCGAGTCCAACAACTCAGCACTCAGCACTCAGCACTCGACACTCAGCACTCTCATGATCAAGTCATTCCATAAGTTAATCGTCCCCAAGCGCGAGAAGGACTACGCGGCGCTGGTGAAGTTCTTTTCCGCGCTGGGTCTGGCGCGCGGTGAGGCGTGGGATGGGCGGCGCAGCAAGGGCGTGAAGTTCGACGCGCGCGAAGCCGGCGTGGAGATCGGATTCGGAGACGGATTCCCGAAGGCCGACCTGGTGATTGAAGTCGATTCCGCCGACGTTGCCTGCGACGCGGCGAAGAAGCGCGGATTCAAGTTTGCCGACGCGATTGCGGATGCCGACTGGGGCGCGCGCATCTTCACGCTGGAGATGCCGGCCGGCGCAGGGCGTTTGTGTGTCTTCTCCTACAACGAAGACTGGCGGGCAAAGACCACGGCGGAAGGCAAGCTAAACGCCGCCGGGCTCCGCTTCGCCATCGTCGTTGCGCGTTTCAATGCGTTCATTACCGAGCGTCTGCTGACGGGTGCGCAGGATGCGCTGCAGCGGCTGGGCGCGGAAGCGAAGTACATCAAGGTGGTGCGCGTGCCGGGGGCGTTTGAAATTCCGTCGGCGGCAAGAGTGCTCGCGGAGACGGGGAAGTACGACGCGATCCTTTGTATCGGCTGCCTGCTGCGTGGCGACACGGCGCATTATGACGTCATCGTGAACGAGTGCACGCGAGGAATTGGACAGTCAGCGCAGGACACTGGAGTGCCGCACGCGTTCGGCGTCCTGACTTGCGACACGCTGGAGCAGGCCATCGACCGCGCCGGGCTGAAGATGGGCAACAAAGGCTTCGAAGCGGCGATGGCGGCGGTGGAAATGGCGCAACTGAAGTCGTCGGTCGCCAGTCGTCAGTCGACGGCCAAGAACAAGAAACCATCGAAAGCATCACCGGGTGCGAGAACAGGTCGTTAAGCGACTTGCACCAGCCACGTCCAACTTGTAACTTCCAACTTGCAGTTGCTGACGACTGAAGACTGACGACCGAAGACTTTCATGGGTACTCGTAGAAAATCGCGCGAATTGACGTTGCAGATGCTGTTTCAGTCGGACATGGGGAAGCAGTCGTCCGAGCAGGTGCGGAAGAGTTTTTGGGCCGAGCGCAAGGACATTGAAGACGATGTTCGCGGATTCGCCGACGACCTGTTTCGCATCGCACAGGAGCGCAACCAGGACATCGACCGGATGATCGAGGCGCACGCCGAGCACTGGCGCATGGACCGCATGGCCGCGGTGGACCGCAACCTGTTGCGGGAGGCGGTGGCGGAGTTTCTCGCTTATCCCGCGACGCCGAAGGCCGTGGTCATCAACGAGGCGCTGGAGATTGCGCGAAAGTTCTCCTCGCCCGAGTCGGTAACGTTTATCAATGGAGTGCTCGATAGTATCGCGAAGGAGCTGGGGAGGAAGTAGGCTGGAGCCAGCCCTGGGCGGACCGAAGTTCAGGAATCAAGAGATGAATTGGTCAGACGAAGCGACGGAGATTGTAGGAGAACTGTTGCACGAGTTGCCTGCGCCGGAGCGTACGGCAGTGCAGGAGGCGGCCAGCGCGCGCGCCGAATCGCTCACGGCCGATGCTGGGGAAGATGAGATCTCGATGGAGACAGCCGTGCGAGCGTTCATTGAATCCACTCCGGAAGACCTGCGAAACCGCCTTCGCCGCGCCCTCACCTACCACGGCATCGATCCGGAAGATTACAACGAGGCGTTCGGAAGCTAAGCGGCGCATGGTTCATGGCTGATGGCGCAAGAGAAAGCCCTCGATATTTCGGGGGCTTTTTTGACTGAGAATGAAGCTTTAGCTTTCACAAGTGCGCCATGCGCCATGCGCCTACTTCGGCCTTACCGCAACCAGGTTCGGCGTGAAGCTGACGCTGATCTGCTGGGCATCGGTCCCGGCGGTGGTATCGATGCGGTGGACATTGTTATCGCTGCCGCCGACGTAGAGTTGCGTGCCGTCCTGTGTTGCCGAGGCCGCCAGACCGGAAGCTCCGTTGGCCAGCGCAATTGCCGAAGGGGTGCCGGCGTTCACGTTGTAGACGAGGATCGCGGGCAGATTGCTGACGATGTACGCCTTGGCACCGTCGGTGGTGACCACCATCTGGTTCGCAGTGTAGGCGCCCCGGCCCAAGTTCACGCTGCTGACGGCCGCTGACAGCGGTGGCGGGCAACCGGGCTGCGCCAGCGAGCTGCGGGTCACGATATCGATGCCGGGCGAATCCGTGGCCAGGATCTTGCTGGCATCGGGCGTGACGCCGAGCTTGGTGGGTGCTCCGGGAGTGTTGAACGTTCCGGCGGCGGAGGAATCGCAGGTGGCGCGGGCGACGATCGAATTCGGCGCACCGTTGGCGATGAACGCGAAAGCCGCCGAGGGTACAACAACCACGTCATTCGCGGCCGCGGAGAGGGAAATAACGCCGAAAGCGCTGGAATTTGGGGAGAACAGGTAGAGGGTATTGCCGGCAACGATGTAAGCGCGGGTGCTGTCGGGCAGGAAGGCAGCCGCGGTCGCGCCGGAGATCGCCAGAGAATTGGTGGCGCCGCCCGCGCCGGAATTCTGGACGTACACCGAGTTCGTATCGGCAATCAGGACGTTGTTCGAGTCCGGCGACACGGCCAGAACCTTGCCGGGAAGCGCGGTGTTCTGGGTGACGGCATTGGCGATGGCGTCCAGGGTAATCAGACCGCCGCTGCTGCCAAGAAAGGCGCGCCCGGCCAAAGGAATGAAGACGATGGAATTCGGTTGCGAAGGGAGAGTAATCGCGGTGCCGGCGGTATTCGTCCCCGTGTCGATGGGAATCAATTGCGTCGTACCGGTGCCGGTGACGTAAACGGTTGTAGCGTTCGTGCCGCTCACGGTGGCGACCGCGACGTCGCTGTACACGGGCGACAGGCTGAAGTTGCAGGTGATGGCGCACTCCGCCAGAACACTGGTGGTCCCCGGCGTGACCGCTGTCACCAGGCCGGAGGTACTCACGGTCGCGATTCCGGGACCGTTGCTCACCCAGGTCAGGGCGGGAGTGATCGTGTTCCCGGCGGTGTCGATCACGTCGGCAGCCAACTGCTGGGTAGCGCCGATGGTGCCGAGTGTGAAGGAAGTATTGGCCGCACTGGCCGCGTGCACGTGAATGCTTTGCACGCTGCAGGTCGTGTAGGTAGTCAAAATGCTCGCCACGTTGGAGACGCCGGCGAACAACGAACTGGTGCCCGGGGCCTGAGCGGTCAGTAAACCGTTGGAATCGATGGTGGCGACCTGCGTGTTGTTGGATACCCAGTTAAACGGGCCGACGGTAGAAGTGATATTCACGCCATTGTTGAAGGCGGAGGCTGTGAGCTGCAGTGTCTGGCCGACGGACTTGCACACGCCGGTCGGAGTGCCAATCACGACACGGTCCACTTTTTGGTGGACATACACAGTGGCGGTGGCGGTCAGCGAGCCGCTGGTCGCCGTGATGGTGGCGGTGCCGACCGGCCCGGGGGAACAGACGATGAAATTCGCATCCCAGACGCCGGCGCAAACGGAGCCGGTGGTCGAATTGACCGTTGCCAGCGCCGGATTGCTGGTGGTGTATGTCACCGCTTTCGCATTGCTGGCCACAGCGCCGTTCGCATCCAGCACGATGGCGGTAAAACCCAGCACATCGCCCTGGTTGAGGGAGAGCGTTGCCGGACCCAACTGGACGCTCCCCGGGTTCGAAGTCGATGAACTACTACTGCCGCCGCCGCCGCAGCCGGTTAGGACCGTGAATACCGCGACCACCACCAGAATAAGGACTGCCTGACGCATGTACCCTCCCCGCCGCGCACCGTCTCGCGACGGAAGAATTGAAGAATGCCGGAAACTTTGAGTGTAGAAGTTGCGCGATGTTTCGGCAACCCTCTGCCAGCCGGCCCCCGGGTTGAATGGCCCGCTGGTATTAAATCGGATTCCGGGTAGAAGTTGCGCGTCCGGGTGTCCGGCGGAGAATCCAATCCGGCACCTGCCAAAGAGGGTCAACGCAGAGGTTGACGCTCCCGGTCTGAGTTGTTATATTTGATGGGTTCTGCGAGTTGCTTTAGCTTGCCTTGTAGCAGCTGAGCTGTAGAAGTAGAAGCCCGAGGACGAGCCCGTGCAAGTCCGATAGAAGGGTACCCTCGCTGAAACGATCCTGCGCTGCCTCACCGTCTGGGTGGGGGTATGCAGGACGCGGAAGACGAAACGGAATACCTCCGCTACCCGGCACGGTGTCACCGTCGTTTTCCACTCAAGGAAACTGAAATTTCCCGCGGCTTTTTGTGTTCGCGGGAATTATGGCGGCCCCAGGCCGGCCAGCCCCAACCGGGGGACAAGGAAGAGCGCGCCGCACCGTGCCCGTGTGCCGGTGTATGCGCTCAAGGAGCGGCAAGAGTGCCTACGTTTAATCAACTGGTGCGGAAAGGGCGTACGGCGCCCAAGTACAAGACGGCCAGCCCTGCACTGCAGGCCTGCCCGCAAAAGCGCGGGGTTTGCACCCGCGTGTACACGCAGACACCGAAGAAGCCGAACTCGGCGCTGCGCAAGGTCGCCCGCGTGCGCTTGACCAACGGCATCGAGGTGACGACCTACATTCCCGGCGTCGGCCACAACCTGCAGGAGCACTC
>DAISJI010000157.1:0-5989 GCA_036821585.1 Terriglobales bacterium | reverse complement strand
GTGGTGCAGATGGCGATTTTCGTGGTCGTGCCGCTCGCTCTGGTGAGCGCGGGCGGGCTCTCGGTGGACCAGCACTGGAAAGTCTATCTGCCGGTGGTGCTGGCGTCTTTCCTGCTGATGCTGCCGCCGATTTTCTACGCCGAGAAAAAGGACCGCATGAAGCCGGTATTCCTTGCCTGCGTCGGGCTGATGGCGGTGGTGCAACTGGGCTTCGTGTTCGCGCTGCAAAATTTCACCGCGCTTGTCATCCTGATGCTGGGCTTCTTCGTTGCTTTCAATATACTTGAGGCGAGCCTGCCGTCGCTGGTGTCGCGCACGGCGCCGGGGCGCGCCAAGGGCACGGCCTTGGGCGTGTACAACACCACCCAGTCGCTGGGCCTGTTCGTTGGCGGCGCCGCAGGCGGCTGGCTGATGCAGCATCAGGGGCAGGCGCCGGTATTTGTGTTTGGCGCGGCACTGATTGCGTTGTGGGGGATAAGCGCCGCAGGCATGCGGGTGCCGCGGCGCGCGCGCGAACGCGGCGCGGACGCGGTCGGAGGCGCGGCGCTGGGCAACGGGTCGGCCAGGTAGTACTGGATAGAAAACTCAAAAGGAGAGTCGAAATGGCATCGGTCAACAAAGTGATAGTCGTAGGCAACCTAGGCAAAGACCCCGAGACTCGCTTCCTGCCCGATGGCAAGGCGGTCTGCAATTTCTCGGTGGCTACAACGGACAAATGGACTGACAAGGCCACGAACGAAAAGAAAGAGGCGACGGAATGGCACCGCATATCGAGTTTCGGCAGGCTCGCCGAAATATGCGGCGAATACCTGAAGAAAGGCAGCCAGGTCTATATCGAGGGCAAGCTGCGCACGCGCAAATGGCAGGACAAGGAAGGCCAGGACCGCTACAGCACCGACATCATCGCCGACGTCATGCAGATGCTGGGTTCCCGCAGTGGCATGGGCGGGGGTGAACCGCGCGAAATGCGCGAGCCGTCCGCGGCGGGAGAATCCAAGCCGGCGAAAAAACCTGCCGGCCAGTTCCAGGACATGGACGACGACATCCCGTTCTAGCCCTGCGCCAAGGTGGGATGCAGGCCGGATTTTTCAGCTTAGCTCCTTGAAAATGCAGGGTTTGCCCATATATTAGCCATGGGGAAGCCCTGCTTTTCCGTTATAATCGATGTCTTTTTCGTTGGATGGATGGAGGCCGCCGTGCCTATTTACGAATATCGTTGCTCGACCTGCGGGTTCCAGAAAGAGTACCTGCGAAAGCTGAGCGATCCCTTGTTGAGCGTCTGTCCCGAATGCAGCAAGAAGACTTTCGGCAAGATGCTTACCGCCGCCGGCTTTAAGTTGAAGGGTAGCGGCTGGTATGCGACCGATTTCAAGAACAGCGGCGCCAAGCCCGCGGCCAAGACCGCAGGCAAGAGCGAAGCTGCAGCGAAGACCGAGACCAAGACTGAGATCACGAGCGAGAGCGAGAGCAAGAGCAAGCGCGACGTCAAGCCTAAAGCCCGGCCTGCCGCGGCCGCGGCACCGGCTGCTCCCCCGAGCACAGCCAAGGCTGAATGAAAAAATACCTCATCACCGGGCTGCTGATCTGGATTCCACTGGTCATCACCATCTGGGTTTTGAAGCTGGTGGTCGACATGCTCGACCAGACCTTGCTGCTGCTCCCGCTTGCGCTTCGCACCGAGAACTGGCTCGGCATGCATATCCCGGGCCTGGGCGTGCTGCTGACGCTGTTGATCGTGTTTCTGACCGGAGCGGTGACGGCGAATTTCATCGGCCAGCGTCTGGTGTATTTCTGGAACGAAATCCTGCACCGCATTCCGGTGGTGAGTTCGATCTATTCCAGCGTCAAGCAGGTGAGCGATACGCTGTTTTCCTCCAGCGGCGAGGCGTTTCGCAAGGCGCTGCTGGTGCAGTGGCCGCGCGAGGGCATGTGGACGATCGCCTTTCTCACCGGAACCCCGGGTGGCGACGTCATTAATCATCTGCAGGGCGATTACGTAAGCGTCTATGTGCCGACCACCCCCAACCCGACCGGCGGTTACTTCGTGATGATGCAGCGCAAGGACGTGATCGAACTCGCGATGAGCGTGGACACGGCGCTGAAATACGTTATTTCCATGGGTGTGGCGCCGCCGAACGGGAGCGGAAAAAGGAAGTCATGATTTAGTAATGGGCAATGGGTAATGAGTGATGCCGCCTGACCCATTACCCATGACTCATTACCTGTCTTCATCACCGATAACCAACACTATGCGTACCCACTACTGCGGCCTGGTTAGCGCCGCCGAGCTCGATCAGACGGTCACCCTGTGTGGATGGGTCAACACCCGGCGCGACCACGGCGGCGTGATTTTCATCGATTTGCGCGACCGCGAAGGCATCGTTCAGATCGTGTGCCATCCGACGCGGCCGCAGGTATTCGCGGTAGCGGAGAAAATCCGCAACGAATTCGTGATCAGGGTGGCGGGCAAGGTGATCCGGCGCGAGCCGGCGCTGGTGAATCCGAAACTCAAGAGCGGCGAGATCGAGGTGCTGTGCCACGAGCTCGAGATCCTCAACCCGGCGGTCACGCCGCCGTTCCAGCTCGACGAAGACAACCTGTCGGAGACCACCCGACTCACCCACCGCGTGATCGACCTGCGCCGGCCGCAGATGCAGGCGAACCTGCGCCTGCGCTACAAGGTGGCGATGGCGGTGCGCCGGTATCTGGATGAGGCGGGGTTCATCGACATCGAGACGCCGATGCTCGCCAAGTCCACCCCGGAGGGGGCACGCGACTACCTGGTGCCTTCGCGTGTGCAAGCCGGCATGTTCTTCGCCCTGCCGCAGTCGCCGCAGCTGTTCAAGCAGATGCTGATGATTGCGGGCTTCGACCGCTACTACCAGATCACCAAGTGCTTCCGCGACGAGGATCTGCGCGCCGACCGCCAGCCCGAGTTTACCCAGATCGATATCGAAACCTCGTTCCTGGCGGAGGAAGAAATCCGCAGCATCATGGAAGCGCTGATGCGCACCGTGTTCAAGCAGGCGCTGGCTGTGGATCTGCCCGATCCGTTCCCGGTCATGGCCTATGCCGAGGCGATGGCGCGCTACGGCTCGGACAAGCCCGATCTGCGCGTGGCGCTTGAGTTCACGGAACTTACCGACATCATGAAAAGCGTCGAGTTCAAGGTGTTCTCCGCCCCGGCCAATGCGGCCGGCGGACGCGTGGCCGGGCTGCGCATTCCCGGAGGCGGCGCGCTCACCCGCGGCGAGATCGACGCCTATACCCAGTTCGTCGGCATCTACGGCGCCAGGGGTCTCGCCTATATCAAGGTCAACGAGATCGCCAAGGGCCGCGAGGGATTGCAATCGCCCATAGTGAAGAATCTTTCCGATGCGGCGCTCAACGCCATCGTCGAGCGCTCCGGCGCCAAAGACGGCGACCTCGTTTTCTTCGGTGCCGACAAGGCCAAGATTGTGAACGATGCGCTGGGCGCGTTGCGGGTCAAGATCGGCCATGAAAAAGGATTTGCCGTGCAGGGCTGGAAGCCGCTGTGGGTGGTGGACTTCCCCATGTTCGAGTACGACGACGAAGCCAAGCGCTGGGTCGCCATGCACCATCCCTTCACCGCACCCAAGGACGGCCACGAGGACTACCTCGGCACCGATCCGTCCAAGGCGATTGCCAAGGCTTACGATATGGTGCTGAACGGATCGGAAATCGGCGGCGGCTCGGTGCGCATCCATCGCGAGGAGGTGCAGTCCAAGGTGTTCCGCGCGCTCGCCATCGGAGCGGAGGAAGCGAAGCTGAAATTCGGCTACCTGCTCGACGCGCTGCAGTACGGCGCGCCGCCCCATGGCGGCATTGCCTTCGGCCTGGACCGCATTGTCGCGATGATGGCGGGCACCGAATCGATCCGCGACGTCATCGCCTTCCCCAAAACGCAGCGGGCGCAATGCCTGCTGACGCAGGCGCCCAGTCCGGTGGACGAGAAGCAACTGCGCGAGCTGCACATCAGATTGCGCGGCGCCGAGAAATAGCCTGAAAAAAGCTAGAACTCCCGGCTCTTGGCTGTGCGGATTGACCCCGGACCAACAAACATGAAGCGGCTCGTTATCGCCTTTTGCGCGCTGTTGGCGTTGACCGGCGCGGCATTTGCGCGAGGCCCGGCCCTGATCGGCGATATTGCGGTTGCCGGTCTGCCCGGTGAGGCGCGCGCGGCGCTGGCGCTCGTCAAGGCGGGCGGGCCGTTTGCCTACGCCAAGGACGGCAGCGTGTTCAGCAATCGCGAGAAAATGCTGCCCGCTCGCCAGCGTGGCTACTACCGCGAATACACGGTGCAGACGCCGGGTGCGCGCGACCGCGGCGCGCGCCGCATCGTCGCCGGCGCGGGCGCCTCGGACGACGTGCGCACCTCCGGCGAGTACTATTACACCGACGACCATTACAATTCTTTCAGGCGGATCCGTGAGTAGCTCCCTGGAACAACTGCTCAAGGACAAGGACCAGGCCGGCGTCTACCTGACCGGCCCGGACACGCGGCTCATCGCCGAGGCCGCGCAGGCAGCGGGCCTCGCGCTGTGGCGCGTGGACATCGGCCGCGTGCACGACAAGCAGGGCTTCACCGGCCTGGTGGCCAAGGCGCTCGCTTTTCCCGACTGGTTCGGCGGCAACTGGGACGCGTTCGAAGACTGCCTCGGCGATCTTTCCTGGCATCCGGCTCCGGGCTACGTGCTGCTGCTCGAGCATGGCAAGCATTTCGGCGCCGGCCACAAGCAAGAGTTCGCCACCGCGGTGGAAGTGCTCGACGGCGCCGCGGAATACTGGCAGGGGCAAGGTAAGCCGTTCTGGGCGATCGTCAGCGGTCCGGACGGCTGGAACCCGGGATTGCCGGTATTTCCGGGAGCCTGACCTTTTTCTTGTCATTCCGAGGACGTCCCCCAAGGTGGGAGACCGAAGGTCGGGACCACCCGAAGAGGTGGGGACTTTCCCCTCTCCCGTCAAGCGGGACCGAGGAAGGGGGATCGAGACCTTCGGGGCGTAGTCCGAGGAATCTGCTTTTGGAGTATAAGAAGCAGATTCCTCGCTTCGTTCGGAATGACATCTTTGCATGACGTCGCGCTTTAAAATCCCGCGCTCGGTCCTGGTGGTAATTTACACCGTCGATTTGCAGGTGCTCATGCTGGAACGCGCCGGCTGGCCCGGTTTCTGGCAATCGGTCACGGGCAGCATCGACCACCTGGACGAGGCGCTCATAGCAACCGCTGCGCGTGAAGTGCTCGAGGAGACCGGCATCGATGCCTCGCAGTACCGTCTCACGGACTGGGGAATCGAAAACCGCTTCGAGATCTTCAAGAAGCATCTCAGCCGCTACCCCGAAGGAGTGACACACAACGAGGAACGCGTATTTGGTCTGGAGTTGCCGGAAATATTGCCGGTGCGGCTGGAACCGACCGAACACCTGGATTTCCGCTGGTTGCCGTGGAAAGAGGCCGCCGAGTCCACACTTTCGTGGAGCAATCGCGACGCCATCCTGCTGCTGCCGAAAAAGCGCGGCAAGCGCGCTTAGGGACGGTCTGAACAAGGAGGTCCATGGGAAGCGGCGCCGGCGGCGATTGACATGGGTCAAGCCCCCTGGCCCTGCGCCGGCGCTTGGCCAGGGGGCCTGAACCTGTAGGAGGCCTGACGCTTGCGGCGGAGGCGCCACGCCGTTCATAATAGGCGCTTATCTGGAAAAACTGTCATGAACAAACCGCTGGATTTGAAAGTCGAAACAGAGCGCCGCGAGCTTGCCGATTACGTGCTCTCGCGCACCGACAAGTATTTCACCAAGTCGCGCCAGATCGTGGAGAAGTTCGGCGACAAGACCGTGACCTACGGCGTGTTCCTGCGCCGCGGCACCGTTTGCGCCGTCAACCCGGCGCTGGAAATCCTGCGCGAATACTACCCGCGGGACGCCGTGCCGCTCAAGATCACGCGGCTGTACGAGGAGGGCGCCTTCGTCCCG
>DAISJI010000156.1:0-6037 GCA_036821585.1 Terriglobales bacterium | reverse complement strand
TATCCGCCAGCAGCGCGTTCACTCTGCGCATCACTTCGAACGCGTCGGCGACATACACGACGTCGGCCTTGCCGCGCGCCCATCCGCAGTTCGCGTCGAGATTGACGGCGCGGCGTTCGTTGATAAAGCGCCAGCCGACGACGTGCGGTTCCTCGCCATGGCAACAGGTGGAGAGACCTTTTGGATGACGCGGCGTTGCCCCCGTTTGCCCGACCTGGTTGAGGTGGGTCATGAAGCGCAGCGTCGCCTGGTTTTCACCGCTCTGCTCGACCAGGGACTTGCTACCCCCGAGCGATGCCTTGGAGTTGGCGAGGAACCCGAGGATCAGTTGCTCGGCATCGGCGGGGTGAGTTTGTCCGTCCGCTTGCTTCTTGGTCCACCCGGCGCCGGCTACGAAGAGGAGCTTGGCGTCGGGGCGGATGGTCTGCTGGCCGGACTGCGGTGCGCGCGTTCCGGTGACGGTGGTACGAACGGGCGGCAGCGTAACCGGAACTTCTTCGATTTTGGCGGTGAGCGTCTCCCCCTGGTAGGCCGGACGGGAACCGCTGTCGAGCAGGAGAAACCACGGGCGGGCAGCACGCGTCAGCGTGCCTTCGATACGTTGGCGGTAGAACCAGCGGGTCACGGTGACGCTGTCACCTGCGGTGATGGCCGTGATGTGCGTGTCCACGCTGCCGTTGAGACGATGGGCAGCACCCGGCAGCGCGCGCGCCAGCCGCGAAGTCGCCGGCACCAGAACGATCGTCGGTTGCGCGGCGCGGCAAAGCGCTTCGGCAGCGGCGGCGTCAGTGGCGTAGCGAGACTGCGCGAATTCGGGGCTGGTGGCGGCGAGAATGCGCGTCGCTCCCACGGAGGCAATTGTGTTCGCGGCGGTCTGAACTTCAGCGCCGAACAGCCCGAGGGTAAGCGGTGCGCCCAGGGCAACGGCGAGATCGCGTGCGGCGGTGAGTGTTTCCAGCGCGACCCTGGGCAGAGAGCCGTCGGAATCGGTATGGGCAAGATAAAGGATGTTCTCCATGACTAGGCCTCGATCCAGGCGACGATCTCGCGGGCAATATCGTCAGGCGACATATCTTTCACGATCCGCGTGCTGCGCTGCAGCTTGGGCACCTCGACGGACGTGTAGGTGAGGCCGCCTGCACTCACCGTGGCAGCCTTGGCGCGTTGCAGGGCGGGCATCACCGTCCGCATGTTGGCCATACCGACCTGCGGGTTGTTGCGCGGCTCGGGAAGATTCCCGGTCGCCCAGCCCAGGACCGCGGGCGCACCCATGCAGGCGGACACCTGGTGCAGCCCGCCTTCGATGCGCTCCAGGACTTCGAATGATCCGTCCGCTTTCGGGGTGAACTGGTCCACGCCGAAGAACTGGTCGGTGATGCCCAGCCGCTCGCCGACGAGCTGCAATGTAACTCCGGCGCCGCGGCTGGCCGATTCCCATCCGCCGAAAACAAGTAGTTGCGAACGGTCAAGTCCTGGGATGGCGCCGATGGCGTCGGCCAGGGCGGCGGCGGTGGGGTGTGCGTCGGTGAAACCTCCCGCGGGGCCGTCGAGGGCGATCAATTCGAACGGCACCTTCTGCGCGACGGTCATCATCACCTGCTGGAGCTTCGCCTTCGGACCCAGCGCCAGCAGCCACACTTTGCTGCCCGGCGACTTGGCAGCGAGGTTCGCCGCTTCGTAGAGCGCGTGGCCGGCCCAGGGGTCAAGCACCGCCGGGAGCATCATTTCATTTTTCAGTGCGGGACCGGCGGGAGTACCGACCGGCTCCAGGGTTTGCAGCGGATCGGGAACGACGCTGCCGAGTACGACAATGTGATAGCTCATGATTTTCTAAAGAAGGTCTTGGGCTTAATACTTGATACTTAATACTTAATACCTAATGCCCACTGCCTAATGCCTGTTGTCTAATTAATCGCGGAGTGCAATCCGCCGGCGCCGGCGCGAAACTCGATATTGGCCGTTTCGCCGCCGAGCGGTTGCACACAATTCCATAAACAAGCTCCGCAGAAGACACATTTCTCTCGGTCGAAGGTGGGCACGCCGTCCTCGCCCGGAGTGAGCGCCTGTCCGGAGCACATCTCGATGCACAGGCGCGTGTCGCAGGCCTGGCAGACCTCGGGATAGTAAAAGACCACGTGGTCCGCGTAGCCGGCCGGCGCCTGTACCTTTCCGCCCAGCAGGAGTGCGTCCTGATGAGAGACGAGCAGCTTTCCGTCGAAGGGAATGGTGGGCCAGCCGACGCGGTCCATGATGGCATCGTGCAGCGACAGGCCCGCGGCCGCGCAGTGGCGCTTCAACTCTTCGTAATCATGCTCGGAGATGCGGCCCTCGTAATACCGTTCCGGGGCGCGGACTCGCTCGTTGGTCGAGAGCGGCTCGTTACCCAGCGATAGACGCCCCTTGGTCAGGCCGGCAAGCATCATGCCGAGCACGCCGCGAACGACGCTGCGCTGGAATCCGTCGCGCGATTTTTCCGCGACGCGTCCCTCGGACTCGACCCAGCTCGCGCGCCGGCGCGCGATGTAGGTCTGCTCCAGATTTTCCTTGCTGAACGGCTTATCGGCGCGCAGCAGTTCGATGACGGCCTCCCCCAGTTGCGTGCCCGTGGTCCAGGCCTCGTCTACACCGGAGCCGGTCAGGACATTGGTGGAGCCGGAGCCCTCGCCGATGCGCGCGTAGCCGTTTCCCGCCAGTATTGGCTCGCCGCGCTTGCCGGATTCCTGCAATGACTTCGCGCCCCACGACCGCAGCGTTCCGCCCTCCAGGTAGCGCCACAAGTACGGGTGCTGTAGGAAGTGCTGGAGGTATCGGTACGCCGTGCGCACCGGGCTGCCGAACCACGAAGGAACGAAAATTCCCACTGACGCGAGCCGGTCCGGATGCACGTAGAAGAAACCGAATATTTCCGGCTCCGGATATCCGAACGTGTGCATGACGGTGCCGGGTTTCAGGTCCGTATTCTCGGGAAGTTCGACGACGAACTTCATGCCCACCGCCCACTCGCGGCGGTGATGGCCGTCGGGCATTCCCAGCTCCCGGTCGAGTTGCCGTCCCACCGCCCCGACCGGACCATCGGCAACCACGGTGAGGCTGGCCTTCACGTCCATGCCGGGCATGTAGCCGTCCTGCGGTTCACCCTTCTTATCCACCCCTTGATCGAGCAGCCGCACGCCGACGACGCGATCGTTTTCAACCAGCGCCTTCTCGATCGGCATGCCGGGCCACAGTTGCACCAGCCCGGTCCCCACCACCTGCGCTCCCACCCACTGGTTGAATTGTCCGAGCGAGAGGAGGAAGCCATCGTCCTTCTTCAGGAAATCGGGAAGGTAGGGAAGTTCCACCGCATCGCGTTCGAAACGCAGCAGCGGACGCGCGGCGCGGAGCAGCTTGTCGGCGATGCGCAGTGTGATCGGCCGCCGGCTGGCGCCCACCGGGTCGAGCAGGTACAGCATCTTCTCGCTGGTCACCGCCGTTGCCATTGGGATTTCCGACACATCCAGCTCCGGGAAGCTGGCGCGGATCCCGCGGCCCCGCGTGACCACGCCGGAAACGCCGAAGGAAATGTCGTCCGCACGCTCGTAGCAGATGATCTGCGGCGGCAGCCCCGGACATACGCCGCTCTGCACGCTGCCATCGGCCAGCGCGCGCGTCAGAGTCGTCAGAAAGCCGCCCATCGCCGGACCGAATCCCACGCAGGCGATGTCCACGGCGAGCGAATCGCGATGGACCTCCTGGGCCTGCGCTAACGGTGCAAATTCAAACTCGCTCATGCGGGGTAGTCCAGCGCCTCGGGAATCATGACCTTGGAAATTGCCTCGGCGGCGCGGTCTTTGGCGAGCCGGGCGCCGGTCAGGCAAGTATCCAGCTTCGTGCGCAGCGCCTGGAATTGTGCTGCGTTGCCGCGGCAGGAAGCGCAGGGCCCGGCTTTTGCCGGATGCGAACCGTCGGCCCCGATGACTTCTGTCGCGCAGGCGGCGATGCCCGGAATCAGGCCCTCCAGCGAATCGAGATCGTCGGCGATGTAGCAGCTCTTGTAGCCTTCTTCGTCCCACGCGGGGTGACGATTGAATCCGAATACGATTTCCGCGCAGATGCGTCCGACCTCGCCCGAAGCGCGCGCCGACTGCACGTGGCACAGGTCCGCATAAAACTGCAGCAGGCCGGGAAGTCCTTCGGCCACCGACGGATTCTCCGGGCCGCACTTCTCCAGCTCCAGCACGTCGAGGATGAACTGCCGCGCCGCGAGCAGCCAGCCGAGCGCGTCGGCGAGCGGAAAGGTAACGCCCTGGCGCGGTCCGTGATAGAGCTTGGCGCCGTCGGCATCGGTGCTGTGCTGGGCGTGATCGAGCGTCCACAGCCAAAGCATCATCGCCGTCGCCATCGTGCACGCGCCGGTCCCCGGATGGGTGGACGCGACCTGGCGCATCTCCTTGATCCATTGCCGGAATTGCGCCAGGAAAACGGGGTTGGTCATGGTGACCGAAAGCTGGCGCCGTTGCACGCACTCCGGGCCTTCGTAGGTGGCTTCCAGTTGCGCGTCCATCCACTTGTTGGCGAGAAAGCCGGGGCAGTCCTCGGTGATGCCGTAACCGCCCATCAGCGAAACCGCCTCGCGCATGTAATTCACGCCCACGCCGGTGTTCCACAATTTCGTCGCCGGGCACAGCACGTTCGCTTCCGAGTCCAGCATGACATAGCGCACCAGGGGATCGGATTCCAGTTGGGCGCGCAGTTCGGAGCCCGGTTCAAGTTCAAGGAGTTCCAATGCAACTTGCTCGGCGGCGCGCATGATCTTCATGGTCGCGCGGCCCCCGGTGATGCCTCGCTGCCGGAGAATCTCGTCTCTCTCGCGCTCCAGCGGATCGACCACGTCGAACAGTCGCGCCGCGGCGAATCCGAGTGACGCGCTTGCTTCTCCGGCCGCCCAGACGTCGGCCAGGCGCTGCAAGGCGTCTTCGCGTTGCTGGAGGCCGAACTGGTAACGCACCGAGCCCGGGGTTGCGGTTTCGGCGCCGCGGAAGCGTCCGCGCTGGTAGCGAATCACCGGCTCGATGGCGCTCAGCAGGTGCGCCGAGGTCATCAGGCCGACGGTCACGCGCGTGCGCCGGAAGACGGATTCGATCACTTCGCCGTGCGAGTAGTTCGGGACGATGATTCCGTCCTTGACCGTGTAGCCGCCGATGATGCGGCTGGCCGGAATGCGCAGGTTGAAGATCGGGTCTCCCGTGGAGGAGATTTGGTGCACCAGCTTCTTGGTGGGCGTGCCGCGATCGAAGGTGCCGGGATCGGTCTCCTCCAGGATCACCATGCACGAGCCCTTGATGCGCTCGTCACCGGAGTCCACGGCAGCGGTCACAAAGTTGGCGTACGCGATGTTGGTAATGAAGCGTCCGCGCTTTTCCGCCTGCAGGACCGGTTCCTCGCCGTCCTTCCACTCCGCGACGCGCAGCTTGCCGTTCAACATGCCCGTGTCCACGCCGACGTAGGGAATCGGCTCGGTCAGGCAAAAGGCGCCGCGCCAGTGCTTGCGCTCCTCGCCCGGCAGTGGAGGGCAGGCGAGCTTCATGTAGTGCTCAACCTGCTCCGGAGTGCCGCGCTCGTGGATAGGAGCGAGAGCGAGGTCCCCTGCGAGCGATGCGGTTGCCGCTCCGCCATCCACCCATGCCAGCTCGAACGCGATCAGCGCCAGGACCAGGTTCTTCGGGCCTCCAATGAACCCGCCATGTTCCAAGTCCATGAAGGCGGCGGTGATGCCCGACTTGTCGAACGCTTCGAGCAGTTCGTTCTTGCGCGGCGTCCATTCGTGCGAGTTGCGGCCCCCGTCGGCGACCAGCCGGGCGACCGGGCCGCGGGCCACCGAGCGCGCCGACTGCACCAGCATCTGGAGGTCGTAGCGGTCGGTGAAGCGCCAGAGGATCTGGCGGACGTCGTCGCCGGGCAGGGTGCGCAGCGATTCGAGCTTGGGACGGACAGCAGTGGCAGACATGCCAACCATTGTCCGAAGCCATGCGCACGTCAGTCTGTGACCTGCGTCACG
>DAISJI010000155.1:4046-6068 GCA_036821585.1 Terriglobales bacterium | reverse complement strand
ATGGCTGCTGCTAGCACGCCCGCCAAGCCGGGCTACAAGTTCATTCAGTTCGACACCACTACCTTTGCCGCCCGCATCACGCTGAACTTTCCGCCCTATAACGTGCTCACCGTTCCGATGATGGTGGAGCTGGCGGAAGCGATCGAAAGCCTGAACGGGCGCGCCGACGTGAAGTGCATCGTGATGGATTCGGCGCAGAAGGCGTTCAGTTACGGCATCTCGGTGGAAGACTCGCGTCCGGAAAAAATCTTCCAGACGCTCGACGCCTTCAACCGCGTCTTCCGGGCAATTGCGGAAATCGGCAAGCCGCTGCTGGTGATCGTGAACGGGCCGGCCATCGGCGCGGGATCGGAGCTGGTGGCGTTCGGCGACCTGGTCATCGCCACCCCCAACGCGCGCTTCGCCCAGCCGGAAGTAAAAATGGGTGTGTTCCCGCCGTTTGCGGCCATCATGCTGCCCCAGCTCATCGGTCCGAAGAAGACGTACGAGCTGATCCTGACCGGCAATCCGCTGACCGCCGAGGATGCGGCTTCGTTCGGGTTCGTGAATAAAGTCGTGCCCGAGGCCGAGTTGCAGAAGACGGTGGGCGATATGCTGGCGCGCATCGGGCAATTCAGCGGCCCGGTGCTGGAGATGACCAAGCGCGTGATTTCCAGCTCGATGGGCAAGCCGCTGTCGGAAGCGATGAAGCAGTCGCAGGACATCTACCTGAACCAGCTCTACGCGCTGGAAGACGTCCAGGAAGGCCTACGCGCGGTGGTGGAGAAGCGCCAGCCGGTGTGGAAGAACAAATAGTCGTCGGTCGTCAGTCTTCAGTCGTCAGGAAAGACAAGCCTGGTCCGAGACCGGGCTTTCGTCGTCTGCGTGGAATTTCAGAAACTGACAACTGAGAACTGCTAACTAGCAACTGCTTTACAGCGCCCGGTTCATGAACCGCACCAGGTGCCACGCGTCCATGTACTTGTACGGCGTCTCGCCCGTGGTGTAGTGGCCGCAGGGCAGGACGGCGACCGTGTGCTCCAGCTTGCGGCGCTGGAATTCATCCACGACCTGCTTGGAGAACTCGGGCAGGAAGGTGAGGTCGTAGGTGGCGTACACGATCAGCGACTTCTTCGGCCAGCGGCTGAACTGGTCGAAATAACTCATCGGGCTGACCGAGGCCCAGACCTGGCGCAGGCTGTCGAGCGTGATTTCCTTCTGGATGCCGGCGCGGATGTGGCGCGTCGATTGCCCGGTCCACACCACGTCGGCGAAATACGTGGACGCGTGATTGAAGGCGTTGGCCTTGAGCCGCGGTTCGTGGGCGCTGGCGATGAAGGCGTAGCAGGAGCCGAGCGAGGTCCCGAGCACGCCGAGTTCGGTGTAGCCCTGCTGCTCCAGCCAGTCGAGGCAGCAGCGGATGTCACAAATCGCCTGGCGGGTCGCCGCGATGGTGCGTCCGGCGTTGGCCGATACGGCGTAGTCGGCGCGCTCCAACTCCGCCGGGCGGCGCACATCGTGGTAGGGCATGCTCAGGCGTAGCGCCGCGATGCCGCAGTAATTCAGCAGACGGCACAGGCCGTTGTGTCCGAGGCCATCGGAGTTCCACTGCGGCATCACCACCACCGCGCGCTTGCCCTTGGCCGGAAACCAGCGCGCGTTGGCCGTGTTGTTCTCCGGATAAGGAGACGGGTGCGGCGAGGTGAAGCGCAGGAAAACGCCGTCGCCGTAGTCGCGGTCGTCGACTTGGTTGCCGGTGGAGTAGGCGAGGACCTTGTGTTTCTCGAGGCGAAAATCGGTGGGCGTGCGGTAGGCAAAAAACTCGTCGCCGTGGCTGACGATGTAGCGGTTGAGTTCGTGGAAGTACTTCTCCATCGAGTCGTGGTCGCCGGCGGGACGATTTCCGTTTACGCCGGGCCAGCCCTCGGTCCATTCCAGGCCCCACTCGAACGGACGCACCACGCGGTTGGTGTCCCGCGAGGTGAGACGGGTCTCCCAATCGACCATCCACTTTTGGTAGCGGCGCTTCATGTGAGTGAAGTT
>DAISJI010000155.1:2885-3946 GCA_036821585.1 Terriglobales bacterium | reverse complement strand
ACGCGGCCGGTGATCCGGCACAGCACTTCGTAGGGAATGGTTTCGGTGTGGCGGGCATGCTCGCGGGCGTCGATTTCGTGTTCCCCATCGCGGCCGAGTAGCGTGACTTCGTCGCCGAGGGAAACGCCGGAAACGCCGGTCACGTCCACAATCGTAATATCCATCGAAATCGCGCCGACGATGCGGGCGCGCTGGCCGCGGACCAGCACGTCGCCGCGCGCCGACATCAGGCGCGCCAGCCCATCGGCATAACCGACGGGCAGCAGCGCGAGCTTGGTCGGGCGCGAGGTGGTCCAGGTCGCCTTATAGCCGACGGACTGTCCGGCGCCTACGTCTTTGGTCGAGATGATGCGCGACTTCCAGGTCAGCGCGCGCTGGACCGGCAGCGTCTCCGGCGACGCGCCCGGCTGGCCGCGCCACGCAAAGGGCAGCGCGTATCCGTAAAGCAGCAGGCCGGGACGGACCATCTGCCGGTGCAACTCGGGGCGTCCGACGATCGCCGCGCTGTTCGCCAGATGCGTGTACTGCGGCGCATAGCCGTGCTCACGGGCGGATTGTTCGAACTCGGCGAACTTGGCGACCTGTTTCCCGACATCTGCGTCGTCCAGCACCTCGGCCGACGCGAGGTGGCTGAACAGGCCCTCGAATTTCAACTGCGCCGCCGCCCGCATGCGTTTCAGGAAGATGCCCAAGTAATAGCTGGGCACTCCGAGGCGCGCCATACCGGTGTCCACCTTGATGTGTACGGGGAATGACTCCGGCGGGGCATGGCGCTTGACCAGCGCCGCTTCCAGCGCGCCCACCTGCCACCACTCCCAGATCGCGGGCGTGAGGCGGTGCTCGATGACGTCGTCCTGCTCACCGCGCCAGAAGCCGGTCATCAACAGGATGCGCCCGGTGATACCGGCCTGCCGCAGGCTTACTCCTTCTTCCGTTCCCGTAACCCCGAACCATTGCGCTCCCGCATCCTGGAAGGTGAGCGCGCACTCCACCAGGCCGTGTCCGTAGGCGTTGGCCTTGACGATGGCGCAGACGGTGGCGCTGCCGACGTGCTGCTGGAT
>DAISJI010000155.1:0-2785 GCA_036821585.1 Terriglobales bacterium | reverse complement strand
GTGTACTGCTTCGCGAAATAGAGCTGGATGGTGTCGGTGGGGCCGTTGCGCTGCTTGGCGATGAGCAGTTTGGCCTTGTTCTGGAGGTCGGGATTGTCGCGGTCGTATTGTTCGGGGCGGAAGATGAAGGCCACCACGTCGGCATCCTGCTCGATGGAGCCCGATTCACGCAGGTCGCTCAATTTCGGCTCGCTGTCCTTGCCGCCCCGGTTCTCGGGCGCACGGCTGAGCTGCGAAAGAGCCACCACCGGAACGTCGAGTTCCTTGGCAATCATCTTCAGGCCGCGCGAGATCGCCGACACTTCCTGGGTGCGGTTCTCCTGGCGCTTGCTGCCGCTGCCCGACATGAGCTGAAGATAGTCAACGACGAGCATATCGAGGCGTCCCTGCTGGTGCTGCAAGCGGCGCGCCTTGGCCCGCATTTCGGAGAGCGAGATGCCGGGCGTGTCGTCGATAAACAGCGGCGCCTCGGCCAACTTGCCCAGGCCCTCGACCAGCTTGTTGTAGTCCTCCTTCGCCAGGAAGCCGGTGCGCAGCTTGTGCGAGTCCACGCGCGACGCCGAGCACAACATGCGCAGCAGCAGCGATGAGGCCGACATTTCCAGCGAAAACACGCCGACGACTTTCCCGTCGTTTACCGCCGCGTTTTCGGCGATGTTCATGGCGAACGCCGTTTTGCCCATCGATGGCCGCCCCGCAATGATGATCAGGTCGGACTTTTGAAATCCGCTGGTCAGGTCGTCGAGGTCCTTGAAGTGCGTCTCCAGGCCGGTGATGCGCTGGCCGCGCTCGTACAAAGCGTCGATTGAGCCGAACGAGTTCTGCACAATCTGCGAGATGTCTTGAAAGCCCTGCGAGAAGCGCTGGTCCGAAAGCTGGTAGAGCGCCGCTTCGGCCGCGCTCAGCACGTCGGTGGCGGAGTCGCCTTCGTCCATGGCGCGCGCGATCGAGGAATTCGAGGCGAAGATGACGCCGCGCAGCAGCGCCTTGTCCCGCACGATGCGGATGTACTGCTCGATGTTGGGCCGGTGCGGCAGCCCGTCGGTGAGCGACGACAGGTAAGCCACGCCGCCGACCGCTTCCACTTCCTTGTTGCGCGACAGCTCTTCGGCGAGCGTGATCAGGTCGATGGCGCGGCCCAGGTCGCCGAGTTCGCGCATGCGCCCGTAAATACGGCGATGCGAGTCGAGAGAAAAATCTTCCGGCTGCAGGTTCTGCGACGTGGCCTGGTTATAGGCGAAGCTGTCGAGCAGGATGGCGCCGAGAATGGAGCGCTCGGCATCCACGCTCGAAGGAAGGCCGCGTTCAAGACTGTAATCGATGGTAGCCAAACAGGACCTATGAACTTGCTATTAGAAGTTCATAGATTTTGGAGCGAACGGGCATAAAACGCAATGTGGAAGGATGTTCAAAACAACGAATCAATAGAAATTAGACGGTATCGCGCTTGCAGTGCACTGCGAAAGGCGGATTCGTAACAATTTAATCACTTGGTGGGGTTTTCGAATAGAAGCAGTGCGTAACAAACAACCAGAGCAGACTTGACCCAGGCGCTATTTGGTCCGAAATCAACCCAGAGAGAGCTTAGGACTATCGGGAGCAGAATCCGGCAGCGACACAGGTGATAGATCTGCGGTCGAGACAGCCTCTGCTGCGCGCGATTGGATTGAAATATTTGTTTCCAGTGTTCCATCTGCACCACTTGTGTAGCACAGTATGAGAACACGTCAAACGCGAATTAAGAGCGAAACATGCATGAAACGCGGAATGTTGAGGAATACCCGGAAGGCGCTGTGCAAAACAAGAAAGTCGGAAATATTTTGGCGCGGCTGAGGCCAGCCCCCTCAGCCGCGCCGGTTAGCGGACGTCCCGAGTGTTCGCTTCCGTTTGCGCTCTCGGCAAAGCCGAAAGCGGGTCCGGCCGCATCGCTCGTGCCAGGTCGGTGACGCGTTGCCAACCCCAGATCGGCGCGCGAGTGAACGCGCAGCCAGTCCGTGTTGCGGCCACCGGAGGCCCATGCGACGCGTCCCGGGTGTGCGGACCCGGAAGCGTCATACTGCGTGGTGCGTGGGCGGCGGAGGCCTTGCGGCTTCCCTGCCCATTTGGTTTGGACTTGCGACCGCTCAACCTTGCGTACCGGATTTCTCCAGCGCCGCCGGGTTGTTGCTGTAGCCGGCCGAAGCCGGCTGTACGGATCGTCCGTGCCGCTTGCGGATTCCCGTCACCGAGGACCCGCTCGCTTTGCGGTCTCACCGTCACGTCCGCCCACCGTGCCGAAGCAAGATGAACTGACGCGGTGCGTCGCCGCCTCCCTGGAACCGTTCAGTTGGATCCTGCCCAATCTGTTCGACTGGCACTTGCACCCGCTTGTGCCCTCCGCAGACCTGGCCGTTTCCCGTCCGGCGGCTCTTGCGAACCGCCGGGCTCCCTGTCCGTAGGCCGCTCCGGCTTTCGCCTTTGCCGCCGTGTTCCGGGAGGAGTCCCAACCGGACGTCCCGAGGCCCGCACAAGTGCGTGCCGCGAGAAGCCCTCCGATCCAGCGCGTTCCCGTTGCCGGGAACTTCGTGCTGCGACGCCCTGCTCGCGTTACTCAGATCGTTGCACAGGCGGATAGCTCATGCAGCGGAAAGCCTCGCGCGCGGGACGCCGGGTTTCCGATTCACTTTCGTGCTCCGGATCGCCACCGGTTACGGCCAAGGCCGCCGCCGGCTGCACCCACTGCTGTTTCGGTGTCACCCACGCGATGCGCTCAAGACATCAACGCTCGCGTGCAGAGAATGTGCCC
>DAISJI010000154.1:0-6081 GCA_036821585.1 Terriglobales bacterium | reverse complement strand
CATCTGCTCGTTCCACGACACACCCACCAACCCGCACTACTCGCGGATCTGGGTCTGAGGCTTGACAGTGCAGACATGGCGACCAGACTGAAATAAAAAGCTTATCGTCGATTCGAGAGCGTCTGCAATCATGAGGAGACCCGAGATGGGCAGTGATAACAGCGGATCAGCACATCCGAACGATTCGGTACGACTATCCAAGATCGGGATGATCGTTCCTAGTTCCAACACCACGATGGAGACGGAACTGCCTGAGCTGTTCCGGCGCCAGAGTTTGGCTACCGGGCAGCGGTACACATTCCACACCGCTCGCGCCCAGTTGCACAACGTCACGGCCTCCGAACTGGCGGCCATGGTGGACAAGGCCGCGGACTGTGCCGTTCAGGTGTCGGATGCCGCCGTCGACGTGATCGCATACGCATGCCTCGTCGCCGTCATGGCTGAGGGTCCAGGTGCGCACGAACGCTCCGAAAACGTGATGGCGAAAGCGGCGGCCGAGAACGGGCATCCGGCACCGGTCGTCAGCAGCGCCGGCGCGTTGGTGCGCACCCTGCACGCACTCGACGCGCATCGCATCGCGATGGTGACGCCTTACATGTCCGACCTCACCAAACTGGTCAGCGACTATATCGAGGGTGCGGGCATCGCAGTCAATGATGTCATCGGGCTCGAGGTTGAAGACAATCTCGAAGTGGGCCGGTTAGACACACGCAAGCTACCGGCGATCGCCGCACGGCTCAATCGGGATAACGTGGATGTCCTCGTTCTGTCAGCCTGCGTCCAGATGCCGTTACTGGATGCCGTGCAGCTGGTCGAAGATCAACTCGGACTTCCCGTGGTCACCGCCGCGACGGCAACCGCCTATGAGACCCTCGTGGCCCTCGGCCACGAGCCGGCCATCCACGGCGCTGGACGGCTGCTCGCAGGTTCGAGAGCGGCCGGCGTCCGGCAGAACGACGTTCTGGCACCCGCACGCTGATGACACAGGCGCCACACGACAGCCGAGGTGACGCCTGCGTCATCGAGTCAATGATTACTTCTTCCCAGACGACTACTTCCAAGCCGGTTGCTGCGCCTTCGTCGCGTAGGTATTCGCGTCCGCGATGTCGTGTCGCGAGTGATCCGGCAGGAATATCGTGGCCGGAATCGTGATTATCGCGGCAACGAGCATGTACACGGCGACTGCGTACCCGGTGCCGAATTGATGCAACAGGAACGTCGCGATCAGGGCGGCCGGGCCACCCGCGACGATCGAGGCCAGCTGGTAGCCGAGCCCTGCCCCGGTGTACCGAAGGTTGGTGGGGAAACTTTCCGCGATGATCGAAGCCTGCGGGCCGTACTGCATGGCGTGCGGGATCAGTGAAACGCACACGGCGACGAACACCAACCAGCCGATACCGCTGTCGAGCGCGCCGAAGTAGACGAAGCCCCACACGCCGGTGATCGCGGCACCGATCAGATAGATCTTCTTGCGACTGACCCGGTCTGACAGATGCCCGAAGTACGGCACGAGGATCAGTTCAATAACGGCCGCGATCATGGTGCCGATCAACACGAAGTTGTACGAGTAGTTGTGGTTCTTGTCGGTGAGATACGACAGCACGAAGGCGGTGACGATGTAGAACGGCATTTGCTCCGACATCCGCACCAGGGCGGAAAGGATGATCTCTTTCGGGTAGCGCTTGATGACCTCGCGCACCGGGGACTTGTGGGTCTCCTTGGTCTCAACCACCTCGGCGAACATCGGCGTTTCCGCGATTCGCAGCCGGATGTACAACCCGATTGCCACCAGCACAAGGCTGAGTAGGAACGGAATGCGCCAGCCCCACGCCAGGAACGCGGTCGTGCCCCAGATGGCATTGAACGCGGCCATGAGGCCGGTAGAGAGGATGATGCCGATCGCCACGCCGGTCTGCGGCCAACTGGCCATCAGCCCTCGACGCTTCTGGTCGCCCCACTCCATTGACAGCAGGACCGAACCGCCCCATTCACCGCCGACCGCGATGCCTTGGAAGACGCGCAGCAGGATCAGGATGACCGGCGCCGCATCGCCCCAGACGTTCGTACCCGGGAGGACGCCGATGAGGGCAGAGGCAAGGCCCATCATCAACAGGGTTGTGATAAGCATCGCCTTGCGGCCGATCCGGTCACCCCAGTGGCCGAAGATCGCAGCGCCTACCGGGCGAGCAAGGAACCCGACGAAATATGTCGCGAACGACGATAACACCCCCAGATACGGAGACATGTGCGGGAAAAACACGTGTGGAAACACGAGTGCCGCAGCGGTGCCGTACAGAAAATAGTCGTACCACTCGATCGTTGTGCCGATCGTGCTAGCAACCGCGGCCTTGCGTACTAGACTCCGCCGTTCTCGGTCGTTCACAGCGGGCAAATCAGGACTTGACATCGTTGTCTCCAGTCGTTACAGGTATCACTGTTCGGTTTTCTTCGCTGGCCATAAATGTGCTCAGTTTGTTTGCTTCTGAAGCAAGTCTTCTGTATTCGATTGCATGCATTTCTAATCGTTCAACGGAAAGAGCCAAAGCCGAAAGCTTAAAAACTGCTTCTACGGTTTGTGTTGAGTTCGCCATATGATCACCTGTTCGAAGGTTATAGTTCTAAAATCCTTATTGAAGCGCTATGCGCCTTGCAGAAGCTGCACCCCGGAGCCGAACCCAGGCCTGCGCGTGCTACTTGACTTGCGGGAAGCCCAGGTCAATTGCGCTGCTGGACGGATCCGGCCAGCGGGTGGTGACCACTTTGTTGCGGGTGTAGAAGCGGATGCTGTCCGGTCCGTACATGTGGGTGTCGCCGAAGAGCGAGTTTTTCCAGCCGCCGAAGGAGTAGGACCCGACGGGCACCGGAATGGGAACATTGACGCCCAGCATGCCTGCCTCCACCTCGAACTCGAACTGACGGGCAGCCCCGCCGTCGCGGGTGAAAATGGCCACCCCGTTACCGTAGAAGTTGTCGTTGACGAGTTTGACCGCATCCTCATACGTGTCAACGCGGACCACCGAAAGGACCGGGCCGAAGATCTCGTCCTCGTACACCTTCATGCCCGGCTTGACCTGGTCGATCAGGCTGACGCCCAGGAAGAAGCCGCCGGACTCGAACTGTTGCTTACGGCCGTCCACGACGACGGTGGCGCCCTCGGCGTCCGCGCCGGCGACGTAGGAGGCCACCTTCTCGCGGTGTTCGGCGGTGATCAGCGGGCCCATCTGGGAGGCCGGATCCGTGCCCGGGCCGATCACCAGCGCAGTTATGCGCTCCCGAATGGCGGCGACCAGGTCATCTGCAATGCTGCCGACGGCGACCAGCACGCTGACCGCCATGCACCGCTCCCCGGCCGAGCCATAGGCGGCGGAAACAGCGGCATCCGCGGCCATGTTCAGGTCCGCATCGGGCAGCACCACCATGTGGTTTTTCGCCCCGCCAAGGGCCTGAACCCGCTTGCCGTGCGCACTGGCGCGTTGATAGATGGACTGCGCGATCGGCGTAGAGCCCACAAAGCTGATCGCTTTCACCTGCGGGTTCTCCAGCAGCACATCCACCGCTTCCTTGTCCCCGTTAACCACGTTCAGCACCCCGTCCGGCAGGCCTGCTTCGGTGAACAGCTCCGCAATGAACAGGGCGCAGGACGGGTCCTTCTCACTGGGCTTGAGCAGCACGGTGTTGCCGCAGGCCAAGGCGCTGCCGATCATCCACAGCGGGACCATGGCCGGGAAATTGAACGGGGTGATGCAGGCGACGACGCCCACGGGCTGCTTGACGGAATGGACGTCCACACCGCGGGAAACCTGCTCGGAGTGCTCACCCTTGAGCATGTGTGTCAGGCCCGTGGCGAACTCGATGTTCTCCAGTCCGCGGACAATTTCACCCTCGGCGTCGGAAAGGACCTTGCCGTGCTCGCTGGAGAGGATCGCCGCCAGATCCTTCTTCCGCTCGTTGAGGAGGTGACGGAAGCTGAAGAAGACGTCCGTCCTTGTGGACAGGCTCATTGAGCGCCAGCCCGGAAGGGCCCCACGGGCGGCCTCGATGGCTTCCTCCACCCTGGCGGCGGAGGCGAAGGCCACTTCCTTTTCCTGCACGCCGGTGGCGGGGTTGTAGACGGGACCAACACGCTCGGCGTCTGCTACGCGCCGGCCGTTGATGTAGTGCGGGATACGTTCCATGGCGAATATCCTTCTGCTCTTGGCGTGCTGCTGTTGCGGGGCTGAGTTGCTGTTGCGGTTCAGGGCTTAGCGCAGATCGGTTGCGGTTCCGTCCACGAGCGTGACGATGGCAGAGCAGTCCTTCGCGCTCAGGCCGGCGTCGATCAGTCGCTGGAAGAGCTGCTGCACCTGTTGGCCGATTTCCAACGGAGTGTTGGTGCTCTTGGCGGCCGAAATGGCCAGGTTGATGTCCTTGTTCGCCAGTTCTGCGGTGAACGTCGGGGCAAAGTTATTGTTGGCTGCCGCGGTGGGGACGACGCCGGCCACGGGGTACCAGGTGCGCAGGGCCCAGCTGTCGCCGGAAGAGACTGAAGCGATATCCCAGAAGACCTGCTTGTCCAGGCCCAGCCTTTCTGCCAGGACGGCCCCTTCGGCGCAGCCTGCCAGGCTGATGAACAGCATCAGGTTGTTGCAGATTTTCGCCGCCTGCCCTGTGGTGGCGCCGCCGGTGGGGATGATGTTGGCGGACATGGGTTCAATGAACCCGCTGGCGTCTTTGACGGCGCTCTCTTCCCCCCCGACCATGAAGGTCAGGGTGCCCGCCGCGGCGCCGCTCATGCCTCCCGAGACGGGGGCGTCGACAAAGCGGAAACCCGCGCCGGCGGCAGCGCCGTGCAGCCGCTGGGCTGATTCAATATCGATCGTGGACGAGTCCACCAGCAGCGTCTTGGTGTCCGCCGAGGCGAGCACGCCGCCGTCGCCCAGGTAAACGGAGAGCGCATGCTCGCCGCGTGGCAGCATGGTGAAGACGACGTCGGCGCCCTCGACTGCCTCGGCCACACTGGACACCGGCGTCACGCCGGCGGCGGCCGCGGCTCGCAGGGCCTCTGCGTTGAGGTCGAAGCCGCGCACGTCATGACCGGCCTTGACCATATTCGCCGTCATGGGTCCACCCATGTTGCCCAGTCCGATCCATCCAACTACTGCCATGGCATAAGCTCCCTCGCTTGAAATTTTCCGTTCTACACCTGCGTGGCTATGATCACGATCACACCCTGAGCGAGTGCGCTCAAGGCCAAATATCACAGAGAGCATGCGCACATTTGCACATCCAATAGATGGCATTAGGGAAGCGGGGCGCAATGACTGGGTTCAGCCACCTGGCCAGTCCGGATGATCTGCTGATCCTGCTCACCGTGGCCCGGCTGGGACGCTTCAACGCCGTCGCCGCCGCGCTGGGCACCACGCACACCACCATCTCCCGCCGGATCACGGCACTGGACAAACAGCTGGGCGGGCGGACGCTGGCCAGGACGCAACACGGCTGGGAACTGACAACACTCGGCTCCCAGGCCGTGAGCGCCGCCGAGGCGATTGAGAAAAGTCTCGGTTCCCTGGCCGCGGATGTCGGCAAAGACGCGGATCCGGTTTCCGGACTGGTGCGGATCAGTACCTTGGATGGCTTCGGCGCGGAGTTCGTCGCCCCGGCCCTGATCCGGCTGCAGGCGGACCATCCCCAGCTGAGGGTCGAGCTGCTCAGCGCCACGCGCAGGGTCCGCCAGAACCGTTCCGGCGTTGACCTGGAAATTGTGATTGGCCAGCCGGAAGTCCAGAATGCCCAAGCCACCTTCCTAACCAACTACTACCTTCGTCTGTATGCCACTGCCGAATACCTGCAGCGGGCCGGAACGCCCGGGACGGTCGAGGCGGTGGGGAACCACAACTTCATTTCCTATGTGGAATCCGCGCTGCAGGTCGCCGAACTGATGCTGGCCTCCTCTGTGCTGCCTGCGCCCGCCGCCAGTTTCCAGGCCACCAGCATCGTCGCTCAACTGCAGGCCGTGCGTCACCACGGGGGCATCGGCCTGCTGCCCTCATTCTTGGCTCACGGCGTCCCCGGGCTGGTAACGGTGCTGCCCGGTTCCTT
>DAISJI010000153.1:4105-6103 GCA_036821585.1 Terriglobales bacterium | reverse complement strand
AGCAGCATCGTCAGCAAAGCCATGCGCACATAGAGGCCGTTCGCGGCCTGGCGGAAGTAAAGGGCGCGCGGGTCGGAATCCACCGTCTTGTCGAGTTCGACGGTGCGCGGAAGAGGGTGGAGGATGAGGGCATCGCTTTTCATTTTCCCGAGCACGGTGGAGTTGATGGCAAATTTCCGCAGAGCGGGCGCATCGGCAACGCGCTCGGGGCGGATGCGGGTCTGGTAAACGACGTCCACTTCGCCGATCACGCGATCGAAATCACCGGCGAGTTCATATTGCACACCGTGGCGGTCGAGATACTCCAGGATGTCCGGCTTCATCTGCATCTCGGGCGGGCTGACGAAGAAGATGCGGATACGCTCAAATTTTGCCAGCAGGTAGGCCAGCGAGCGCGCGGTGCGGCCGCGGTCGAGTTCCCCGATGAAGGCGATGCTGAGGCCGTCGAGGGAGCGCTCGCGATAGATCGTATACAGGTCGAGCAGGGCCTGCGTGGGATGCTGGCCGCCATTACCGTCGCCGGCGTTGATCACCGGCACGGGCGACACGGCGGCAGCGCGCTGGGCGCCGTTTTCGTCGGGATGGCGAAGCACGATCACGTCGGAATAGCTGCCCACGATGCGGATGGAGTCCTCCACCTGTTCGCCTTCCACCTCGGAGGAAAATGCCTGCGCGTGTTCGGTGGAAAGGACGCGTCCGCCGAGGCGGTGCATGGCGGCCTCAAAGGAGAGGCGGGTGCGCGTGCAGGGCTGATAGAAGAGCGCCGCCATGATGCGGTGCTGGTAATCGAGCGTGCCGCCGCGGGCGACGACGCGTTCCATGTCGCGGGAGCGGTCGAAGAGTTCCATCAGCAAGGGAACGGTGAATTGTTGTGAGGAGACGAGGTGGGAGAGTCGAGTGGAGTTGGATGTCATCGTATTCCGTCTCGCGTATTCAGTATTCCAGGCCAACGCCGGAACACCATTGCCGATTGCCGATTGTCGACTGACGATTGCCGAATGACGCACGAGGACCGGCTCATTTCACAATCTCCGTGCTGCGCGAATCGCCGTCGGTGCTGGCCGAAGCGCCGGCGACGATGTGGGTGCCGGCGTGGGCGGTGACGGCGTCGTAAAACTGCTCGTAGCAGGTGACGATCGCCTCGTGGCCGCCGCCACGGAGAAAACGCAGGACCGATTCGATCTTGGGGCCCATGTTGCCGGGCGGAAAGTTTCCCGCACGGTAGTACGCTTCGATTTCGGAGGCGGTGACCAGATCGAGGCCGCGCTGGGTTGGTTTCTTGTAGTCGAGGTACACGCGGTCCACATCGGTGCAGATGACGAAAAGGTCGACACCCAGTTGCAACGCGAGCAGGGCCGAGGCGCGATCTTTATCAATCACGGCTTCCACGCCTTGAATGCCGCGGTTGGCGCGGACCACGGGGATGCCGCCACCGCCGCAGGCGATGACCAGAACACCGTCGCGAACAAGGCCGCGAATCACTTCCAGTTCGACAATTTCGACGGGCTCGGGCGAGGGGACGACGCGGCGGTATCCGCGGGCCGCGTCCTCGACAATCTGCCAGCCCAATGTTCGTTGCCGCTGTTCGGCCTCGGCGCGCGAATAAAAGGGGCCGATGGGTTTGGTCGGGTGAAGCATGGCGGGATCGTTCTGGTCGACCACCGTTTGCGTGACGATGCAGGCAACCGGAGTGGAGAGGCCGGCCGCCCCCAGTTCGTGACGCAACGATTGCGCCAGCATGTATCCGATTTCACCTTGCGTGGAGGCGCCGCAGACATCGAGAGGAAGTGCCGGCACCTGGTCCGCGGCACGCTCGCTTCGAAGCAGGCCCGCGCCAACCTGTGGACCGTTGCCGTGCGTAAGTACGAGACGAAATCCGTCCGCGATCAAGCGCACCAAAGCGGCAGCGGTGCGCCTGGCATTGGCCAGTTGTTCCGCATTGGTGCCCTTTTCTCCAGCACGGATGAGTGAGTTGCCACCGATGGCGACTAACGCTGT
>DAISJI010000153.1:1481-4005 GCA_036821585.1 Terriglobales bacterium | reverse complement strand
TTCACGCATGCTCCAGCTCCTTCTCGGGTATGACCTTCTCGATCGACACGTTCTTCATGGTTTCCAAAAGAATTGCTTTTTGGGCGTGGAGACGGTTTTCGGCCTGCTGGAAGACGACCGAGCGCGGGCCGTCGATGACGTCGCTGGTGACCTCGTCGCCGCGATGGGCGGGCAGGCAGTGCATGAAGATGGCGTCGGGCTTGGCGCGGCTAAAGAGAGTCGCATTTACCTGGTAAGGAACGAAAGAGGCGCGGCGTTTTTCCGCCTCGGCTTCCTGGCCCATGCTGGTCCAGACGTCGGTGTAAACCACGTCGGCCTCGGCGATGGCTTCCGCAGGGTCGTTGGTGACATGGCAGGTGCCGCCCGATTCGTCGCCGCGGCGGAGCGCCCAACTGAGCGCTTCGGACTTGGGCTCGTAGCCCGGCGGGGTGGCGATCCAGACGTGCGCGCCCAATTGCGCTCCGGCAAACATCAGCGAATGTGCGACGTTGTTGCCGTCGCCGAGGAACGCGACCTTGAGTCCCGCGAGGTGGCCCCTGAATTCGAGCATGGTCATGTAGTCGGCCATGGCCTGGCAGGGATGGCTGAAGTCGGTGAGGCCGTTGATGACCGGCACCGAGGCGTGCGCGGCCATGCTCTCGACGATGTCGTGGGCGAAGGTGCGGACCATGATGCCCTGCACCATGCGCTCGAGATTCTTGGCGACGTCGTGGACCGATTCGCGCTTGCCGAGGCTGATATCGGCGGGCGAAAGATAGATCGAGAAGCCGCCCAGTTGGTGAATGCCAACGTCGAAGGTGACCCGGGTGCGCAGCGAGGGCTTCTCGAAGATCATGGCCAGCGTTTTGCCCTTGAGCGTGGAAGTGTAGGCGGACGGGCTGGTCTTGACGCGGCAGGCCAGCCCGATCAGGTGCAGGATGTCCTGCGGCGAGAAATCGCGGATGGAGAGGAAATCTTCACAGTGCATAAGCACCTCAGTCGTCAGTCTTCGGTCTTCAATCGCCAGGCGGTAGGTCGTAAGTCGTAGGCGGCAGGTCGGACGCGACCTACGACGTACGACCTACGACCTACGTGTTTAGTGCGCCAGCGCGACCTCAGCGGTGCGGCGCGGCTGCTTCGCTTCCGTGAACTGGGCCAGGATTTCACGCAGTGAGGGCTGGGTGAGGGCCTCGACTTCGTAGCTAACGCGGACGCAAGGCTTGTTGACGTTGATGATGCGCCGCAGGTCCACCGGCGTGGCGATCACGACCAGGTCGCAGGGCGTGCGGTCGATGGTCTCCTCCAGTTCGCGGCGTTGGGTCTCGCTGTAACCCATGGCGGGCAGCAGGTCGTGGAGGTGCGTGTATTTCTCAAACGTCCGGCGGATGGAGCCGACGGCGTGCGGGCGCGGATCGACCATGCTGGCCGCGTGGAATTGGCGGGCCGCCACCACACCGGCGCCATAAGACATTTCGCCGTGCGTGAGCGTGGGGCCGTCTTCGACGACGAGCACGTGCTTGCCGTTGATGGCGGCGGCGTCATCCACGGTGACCCGGCAGGCACATTCGACGATCGTCGCGGCCGGGTTGTTTTGCCGGATATTGTTGCGGACGGTTTCCAGTCCCTCGGCGGGCGCGGTGTTGACCTTGTTGATGACGATCACCTGCCCGCGGCGCAGGTTGACCTCGCCCGGGAAGTAGGACATCTCGTGCCCGGCGCGGTGCGGATCGGTGACGACGATTTCCAGGTCCGACTTGTAGAACGGAGTGTCGTTGTTGCCGCCGTCCCAGAGAACCAGGTCGGCTTCCTGCTCGGCGCGGCGAAGGATGGCCTCGTAGTCCACGCCGGCGTAGACGACGGTACCGTTCATGATGTGCGGCTCGTACTCCTCGCACTCCTCGATGGTGCAGTGGTGCTTCTCGAGGTCGGCGAGAGTGGCGAAGCGCTGGACGGCCTGGTCGGCCAGGTTGCCGTAGGGCATCGGATGGCGAACCACGACCGGATGCCAGCCCAGCTTGCGCAGTTCGGCGAGCACGTGGCGCGAGACCGGACTCTTGCCGCATCCGGTGCGCACGGCGCAAACGGAGATGACCGGCACCTTGGATTCGACCATGGTGTGACGCGCGCCGGGGAACCAGAAGTCGGCGCCGCAGGCCAGGACACGCGAGGCAAGGTGCATCAGGTTGACGTGCGATATATCGGAATACGAGAAGACGACGATGTCCACCTCGCGCGAGCGGAGAAGAAACTCGAGGCCGCGCTCGTCGATGATGGGAATGCCGTCGGGATAGAGAGATCCGGCAAGCTCGGGTGGATAGCGGCGCCCGGCGATATCCGGGATCTGGGTGGCGGTGAAAGCGACGACCTGGTAGTCGCGGTTGTCGCGGAACAGGCAATTGAAATCGTGGAAATCACGGCCGGCAGCACCGAGGATTACGACCCGCTTCATGAAGCCCTCCTGGCTAACCTATGAGTTTGCTGGGGCGCGGGCGGGCCGACAGTGAGGCTTATCACAGGGCGGGGTGGCAAGGTCCCAAAATGGGAA
>DAISJI010000153.1:0-1381 GCA_036821585.1 Terriglobales bacterium | reverse complement strand
CCCGGCCCGACGTCGCGCCCACTGCTTCCGGTAATTCGCGCTCGATGGCCCGGAGCATGGAGTCGTTGTCGGGGAATTTGAAGTAGGCGACGCCGCGGCTCTTGGCCTCGATCTCCTCGATCTTGGACAGTTTCTCGATCTGCGGCTTGTTGACGATGCGCAGGCCCTTGACGCGGAGCGCGGTCTCGATGTCGTCGGCGGACACCTTGAATTCGTCGGCGGCCTGCTTGGCATAGTCGATGGCGTAGGTCGCGCCGACTTCGGCGTCGTGGCGCGCGATGCCGACCAGTCCGTCACTGGCGCGGCGGGACCATCCGACCACGAAGAAGCCGGGCAGTTCGGCGCCGGTCTGCGGATCGACGACCTGGTACTTAGTACGCTCATCGCCGTCGACCGGCTTGGTGGAGTAGCCCTCGGGGCCCATGGGGAGACCGAACTCCTTGTCGTGGACGTCGCCGATGGCGAAGATCATGGTGTCCACGTCGAGCGTGGCCGTCTGATCGGTGGCCTTGGCGGCGGTTCCCTCGCCCTTCTTCACCAGGTTGTTTTCGGTAACGACGAGGCCGTTGATGCGGCCGTCGGGACCTTTTAGGATTTCCTTCGGCCCGCAGAGGAAGCGGAACTTCAGGCGCGGAGACTTGGCCGGTACGTACGCCTGCTTGAGCAGCGGGAAGATTTCCGCGGCGTTGGCGACGTCCTGTCCGACGGCGGCGACCCTGTCCTTCACCCGCTCCATCTCGGCCAGCAGGTCCTTGGCGTCCATGTGCATGTCGATGTGCTTGATTTCTTTTTCGTCGAACTTGGCTTCGAAGGGGCCGCGGCGCGCGACGACCGTAAGTTCCTCGGTCTTGAGGTTGGGACCGTCCTGCAGCACCCAGCGCGCGATGTCCACCATCACGTTGCCCATGCCGACAATGGCGATGCGCTTGCCGGTGGAGAAATCCTGGCTGGAAAACGGCGGAAGCTGGTTGTAAAAGAAAACGAAATCCTTCGCCGAATAGACGCCCTTGGCATCTTCGCCGGGAAGTCCAAGCTTCTTGGTGCCCTGAGCGCCGTTGGCGAAGACGATGGCCGCGGGCTTGAAGGCGCGGAGGTCGTCGATGGTGAGCTTCTGCTGGGCGCCGACGGCGACGCCGCCGAAGTAATGGACGTTGGGCAGAGAAAGGACCTTGGCGAACTGCTTGCGCAGGCCGATCTTCATCTTGTCTTTTTCGGGATAGATGCCGTACTCGGCGAGCCCACCGGGCTTGATATCTCTATTAAAAATAACGACTTGGAAGCCCGCCTGGGCGATCTTCTGCGCCGCGAACATCCCTGCTGGTCCGGCCCCAACGACAAATACCGTTTTCATTTGGAACGGCCTCCTCCGACTTGAGTCGAA
>DAISJI010000152.1:2222-6109 GCA_036821585.1 Terriglobales bacterium | reverse complement strand
GCGCAATCACCACCCGCGCCGGACGGTCGTGCATCGGCAGCGCCTCATGCGGCGCAATCTTCAGCCGCACCACGCGGACGCGCGCGTCCTCGTATTCCACCTTCGCCGCTTGCGGTGCCACCGTTACCAGGTCCTGGCATATCGCCGGAACCGCGGCCGTCAGCACCATTGATCCGAGCAATACTCTCGCCAATCGCATGTGAGTTTTCACTTTCCACCCAGGCTGTTCGACACGAATGTTAGCGCCGCCGGGAAGTGGTCGGCGACGAAGTCGGGGCTATGACGTCCGGGATAAATATGCGCTTCGTGCTTGATGCCCAGCGAGGTCAGCAACTGGTCCAGCTTGCGCGTGCCGGCATCGAATCCGTAATCGTCCTCCGAGCCGCAATCGAAATAGATCTTCAAATTCCGCAGCCGCGCGGCATTTGCGCGCGCCAGCGTGAACGGCGTGTTGCGCTCCCAGAATGCTTCGTCGAAGGGCTGGCCGAATGGACCGCCGGCGGCGCCGCCGCGCCGTGACATTTCGAAGAAGGGAAGAAGCCGTTGCGGGAACTTTTCGTAGAGCGCCGGCATTTCCGCCTCCACGGCGGCAAAAAGCTGCGGGTACTTGAAGGCCGTGCGCAACGCGCCATAGCCGCCCATCGAAGTGCCGGCGATGCCTCGCGTGGCGCGCGTGCCGGCCACTCGGAACTTGCGCTCCATGGCCGGGATGAACTCGCGGACCAGGAAATCTTCGTAGCGCACCCGTCCGTCGTGGGAGTTGATATAAAACGTGGTCCCCGCATCCGGGGTGATGACCAGGAATTCCTTTATCTTCCCGTTCCGTTGCAGGTCCCCGAGCATCGCGCCCAAGGCCCCGACCAGCGTCTGCTCGCTCTCGCCCAGGCCGTGCAGGTAATAGACCACGGGAAAGCGCTTCGCTTGCTTGCCGTCGTAGCCTGCCGGAAGCGCGGCGCAATAGCGGACGTTGCGTGCCAGCACCGTGCTCTTGAGCGCCGCACATTCAACCCGTCCCTCGGCCAAGCCGGGAATTCCGCCGAGCAGCAAAACCGCAACCGCGATGGCCCTCGTTATGCGCATCTTCGCAGTATAAGGGGACTGCCTCGCCCGATTTCAATCAGCGAATAATCTGGACGCTGGTGCTGCCCGCCGGGGTGGTGATCTTCAGTTGGCCGCGGGAAGGGCCGGGCGCCGACGGCCGATAGCTGACCGTGATTTCGCAGCTTGCCCCAGGCTTCAACTCGGCGCCGCAATCGTTTTCCTGGGTGAAGGCGCCGGCAATCCCGATCGAAATCACCACTGCTACAGACTGCGGATTCGTCAGGGTAAGGCCGCGCTGCGCTTGCGTGCCGGCGGCACCGGCGTCGAATTCCAAGCGCAACGGCGAGACCAGCAGAGCGGGGAGAGAAGCCGGCAATTCACTAGAGCGTGAAGACGCCGAGGATGCCAGACGCGGCAAGGTGGCGGCGCTCATGGCCGAGGCGGACGGCTGCGCGAGGTTGTCCGGGGCTATCTGTGCCGATTGGGCGGCGGGCGCGAGATTAGCGTCCGAGCGGCGCGGGCGCGTGGGACGCGACAACAGGACGGTCAGGTCCGCGCCCGTCCCCGAGATCGGGACCTGGTGCGGACTGGCGCTGTCGTTGGCCGTCACCGTGAGCATGCCGCTTTGCGGGCCCAGCGATGTCGGCAGGAAAGTCACGTTGATGGTGCAACTGGAGCCGGAGCTCAGCGCGTTGGGACAATTGTTGGTTTGGCCGAAAATCCCGGTAATCCCGATCCCGGTAATGTTGAGCACGGCACTGTTGTTGTTGCGTAAGGTGACCGGCAGGGTCGAGGAAATATTGGGCAACCGGTTGCCAAAACTGAGAGGATTGGGAGAGAGCGCGACGCTTACCCACTGCATGACCAGGTTGTAAGCGTTGGGCGAACCCACGCCGGTTGCCTGGTCATAGCCGGGACCCGCCGAAAAGCCAATCTGTCCGCCATTAGGACAGCTTCGGGTTCCTTTCTGGCAAGGCACCATGTTGTTGCCACTGGTGATGTCGTGAAATGCGTCGGGGGAAAGAGCCGCCAACTGGTAAAGCCTGGGGTTGACGTTGCCCTGCGATGACTGGGTGAACTGATTGATCAGCGCCACCATGCCGGCGAAGGCAGGGGCCCCGGCCGAGGTCCCTCCGACGACATCCAGGAAAGTATTGGCGTCGCGATATCCGTTCACACAAGCGCCTTGGGAGCAGATCAGGTAGCCATCGTGATCGACCGAGGCCGCCAGGGAAATGTCGGGTACGTCACGGGCATTGTCGTTGGGCACGCCGGGGCCGGTCTGCCAGCTCGGCTTGGGAAAGTCAATACTGGCGCCGCCCCCGCTGGCCGCAAAGGTCCCGCCGTTGGCGATATCGGCAGCGGTGTCGTTCCAGACCACCTCCGGGATATAGGAAAGCGCGGAGCCGTTCTTGCTGTTGTTCGTGGCACTCCAATAGGAGCCGGAGCCTTCGTTCAAGGTCGTACCGCCCACACCCGTGACATACGGAATGCTGGCGGGTACGTCCACGGCCAAGCCCTGGGTGGCGATGGTGATGGTGACGTTGGGGTTGAGGCTGTAGTCGCAGTCGGCTGCGCCCAAATCCCCCGAAGCGGAAACAATTGTCATCCCCTGTGCATTGGCCTGCTGGCCGCTGGTTACCATGGAATTCAGTTCCGCAGCGGAGAAATTCTGCTCACAATCTCCATAGCTGTTGCTCAACACGGGCGCCAGGTTCTGGTCGATGGCATAGTACAGCGAGTCAAAAGCTCCATTCCCGGAGTTCACGTAGATCAGGGTGGCATTGCGGGCCACCGCGCCCGTCCATTCCAAGTCCAGGCTTGCCTCGACGACATCGCCGCTGACTACCCCTGGATCGCCAGAGCCGGGGACCAGAATCACCTGCGGGGTGTTGGGCGGCAAGCCGGAGACGCTGCGGAAGGTCTGGATGTCGCTCAGCAGGATGTCGGATTGACCTGAGACCGCGATCTTCTGGCCGGTTCCGTCGATGCCCAAGCTGTAAAGAGGCTGCAGGTTGTAGATGGTGGCGAAGTCATCCGGGGCCAGAAAATGATTGCCGCTGATGTCGGAGGTGAACCGCGGACGGAGGCTGCGGATAGAAATTCCCCGCGGGTGCGGGCGGAAGTCGTGGAGCCCGCGGAATCCCTGCACCACCCCGGCCAAGGCGGCGGGCAAAGCGGGCTCAGCGGAGTTCGCGAAGTGCTCCTCGCCATGGACCAGGTAGCGATGGATTTCGGTATGCAGGGCCGAGTCGATCTGTCCGACCGATCCTTGGAAAGCCACGTAGGTCCGGCTACGGGCGGTTTCGACCACGGTGAAACCCTGGGATTGCAGCCAATCCGTAACCTGGGCCAGGTCGCTTTCGCTCAGGCCAAAGCGGCCGGCGTACTGCTCCGGCGTGAGCCACTGGTGATAACTGGGCGAAGAAGGATCCTGCTGCTCGCGGAGCAGATTCTCCAGGTCGGCCTGCTGGGCCGGCGTCCGGCTGAAGGTCATCACCATCCGCGACAGCACGGTAGCAGGACTGAGCCGGCCCTGGTCGTACTGCGGTTGGGCCAGCGGATGCACGCTGCCTCTCAGCACCGCCTGGCGGCCATCGTCAATCCGCTGGGTGATGCGGTCTTGCACGCGGGCCTGCAGCCGAGGCAGGGGCAACAGGGCCAGAGCGGTCAGTGCGGCGAACGCGAAAACAGTTGAATGAGTGCGAATAAATGACACCGTCGACGAACTTCCTGATTCCGTCCCCAACAGTACTCTTAGACAGCAAATCGCGCCAAGAGTTGCGGTGGGCCAGCGGCGAATAACGCGCGCGCGGGTTCCCGAATCAGTATTCGCCCGAATTGAG
>DAISJI010000152.1:0-2122 GCA_036821585.1 Terriglobales bacterium | reverse complement strand
GCCTGTTTGTGATTGGCTCACAAGCGGTTGTGACCATTCTCACTGCGTCGCGTGCACCCGGCAGCCTACTCTCGCCAGTTACGCCTGATGAAGCAGTGCGTCTGCCCGAGCGGGCAGGGGAGAAGGATGGAATGGCAATCGTTGACTCCGCAACCGGCAAAGTCGTTCGGGATTACAACGTCGAGGAACTGAAGGAACAGGCGAAGCTGATGCGCGGCTACGACTTGGTGGCGCTGTGCGCGGCGGGCAGCGGCCACGCCGGTGGCACACTGTCGATCATGGACATCGCGGCGGCGCTCTACCTGAAGGTCCTCAACCACGATCCGAAGAACCCGAACTGGGCGGAGCGCGACCGCGTGATCTGGTCCACCGGGCACAAGGCGCCGAGCCTGTACCTCGGGCTGGGCTTCGCCGGGTATTACGACAAGGACGAAGTCGTCACCCTGCGCAAACTCTATTCGCGGTTCCAGGGACACCCGCACTGGCTGAAGCTGCCGGGAGTGGAGGCGTCCACCGGATCGCTGGGACAGGGACTGAGCATCGCCGTGGGGCTGGCCATCGCCGCCAAGCTGGACAAGCGGAACAACACCACCTTCTGCATCATGGGCGACGGCGAGCAGCAGGAAGGCCAGGTCTGGGAAGCGGCCATGGAGGCCAGCCACTACAAGCTGAATAACCTGGTCGCCATTGTCGATTACAACCGGTTGCAGATCGACGGGCGCGTGAACGACGTGATGAACATCGATCCGATCGAGGAGAAGTACCGCTCCTTCGGGTGGGACGTGATCCGCATCAACGGGCACGACATGGACCAGGTGGTCACCGCGCTGCAAGCGGGCAAGGCGCGCGCGAGCAATGGCTTGCAGAAGCCGCTGTGCATCATCGCGGAGACCATCAAGGGCAAGGGCATCAGCTTCTGCGAGGACATCGCGGGCTGGCACGGCAGGGCGACGAACCTGGAAGAGACGAAGAAAGGTCTCGCCGAACTCGGGTTGACCGAGAAGATCGACCTGGACGCGCTGCTGGCAAAGGCGAAGGCGTACCAGGCGGACGTCGAGAAGAAGCTCTACCACAAGATGCCGCACTTCAGCCGCGACTACTGGTGGAACAGCGCCATCGACATGCAGGTGAAGATGAAGCCGACGCGCATGGGCTTCGGTGAATCGCTGGCCGAAAACGGCAGCGACGAGCGCGTGTGCTGCCTGGGCCTGGACATCTCGGGCTCCATCACCATCAGCGAGTTCTATTCCAAGAACCCGGATCGCAAGCCGCGCTGGCTGAGCATGGGCATTGCCGAGCAGTCGGCGACCTGCGTCGCCGCCGGACTGGCGCGCGAGGGCAAACTGCCGGTGTTCGGCACGTACGCGACCTTCGCCGTAGGCCGCAACCTCGACCAGATCCGCACCACGGTGTGCTACGGCAACTTCAACGTGATGATCGCGGGCGCGCACGGTGGCGTTTCGGTCGGGCCGGACGGCGCCACGCACCAGGCGTTGGAAGATTTGTCCGCCGTCTGCAGCCTCCCGAACATGAATGTGGTCGTACCGTGCGACAGCGTGGAAACGAAGAAGGCGACGACGTTCCTGCTGATGAAGTTCGTCGGGCCCAAGTACATCCGGTTCGCGCGCGAAGCGACGCCGATCGTTACCGACGAGAACACGCCGTTCGTCTTCGGAAAAGCAAACGTCATCCGTCTGCGTAAGGAAGGCCAAGACTTCCTGAAGGCATTCGAGACCAAGCTGGAAGCCGACTACCGCAACGAGAACGAAGACCTGGCGATCATCGCCAACGGCCCAATGGTGCCGGAAGCGATGCGCGCGGCCTACATCCTGAAGCAGGAGTTCGGCTACGAAACGCGCGTCATCAACCTGCACACCATGAAACCGGTGGACGAGGGAGCAATCATTCGCGCCGCGAAAGACACGGGTATGGTGCTGACGGCCGAGGAGCACCAGATCGGTCCGCTGGCGTGGAAGGTCAGCAACGTGATTACCGCCAGCCCCGAGGTCTATGGGACGCCGATCATCACCGGCGCCATCGGCGTGAAGGACCGCTTCGGCGATTCCGGCGCGCCGTGGGAGCTGATCAAGGAGTTCGAGGTTTCGGCCGAGCACATCGCGCA
>DAISJI010000151.1:2913-6169 GCA_036821585.1 Terriglobales bacterium | reverse complement strand
ACGTTGCTGAAGTCCTTGAGCGGCGTCTTCTTCACCGTGCCGTTACGGGTGGCGAAGAAGACGAACTTGTTCTCTTCTTCGAGGTTGCCGACGTTCAGGATGGCGCGCACGGTCTCACCGGGTTGCAGCGCGACCAGGTTGCCGACGTGCTTGCCCTTGCCGGCGGCGCTGACGTCGGGCACCTCGTAGACCTTGAGCCAGTACACGCGGCCGTTGTTGGTCAGGAGCAGCAGGTAGGCGTGCGTGGAGGCGATAATGAGGCGCTCGACGAAATCCTCCTCGCGCGTGCTCATTCCCTTGCGACCTTGGCCACCGCGACGCTGCTGGCGATAGGTGGTGATCGGTGTGCGCTTCAGGTAGCCGGAGTGCGAGACGGTGACCGCGACCTGCTCGTCGACGATCAAGTCTTCGAGCGTGATTTCGGTGGACTCGTCAATGATCTGGGTGCGGCGGGCGTCGCCGAACTTTTTCTTGATTTCTTCCAGTTCCTTGATGATCACTGCGCGCAGCTTGCGCTCGGAGCCGAGGATGGATTCGAACTCGGCGATCTGTTCGCGAATCGCCTTCAACTCGTTGATGATTTCGTCGATCGACAGGCGAGTAAGGCGGTGCAGTTGCAGTTCGAGGATGGCGTCAGCCTGGCGCGCATCGAAGCCCTTCTCCGGCTTCTTGCGGCCGATGCTGAAGTCGGACTTCTTGCCGTTCACGTTGACTTCGATGGAGCGTCCGGCGAAGTAGCCGACCAGATTATCGCGGGCTTCAGCGCGGTTGGCGCTGCCGCGGATGATGGCAATCACGTTGTCGAGCTGGTCGTGCGCGAGCTGGTAGCCCTCCAGAATGTGCTCGCGGTCCTGCGCTTTCTGCAGCAGGAAAGCGGTGCGGCGGCGCACCACGTCGATGCGATGATCGATGAAGTGGCGGATGGCCTGCACCAGGCCCATCTCGCGCGGCGCGCCGTTGACGACGGCCAGGAAGATCATGCTGAAGCTTTCCTGCATCGAGGTGTGCTTGTAGAGCTGGTTGAGCACGATCTGGGCTTCGGCGCCGCGCTTGAGCTCGATCACGATGCGCATGCCGTCGCGGTCGCTTTCGTCGCGGATGTCGCTGATCTCGTCGATGGTCTTGTCGGTGACCAGGTCGGCCATGCGTTCGATCAGCCTCGACTTATTCACCTGGTAGGGAATCTCGGTGACGATGATCGCCTGGCGGTCCTTGTTGAAGGTTTCGATCGCCGCCTTGGACCGCATGATGAAGCGGCCGCGCCCGTTGGTGTAAGCGTCCTTGATTCCCTGCTTGCCGTAGATGAATCCGCCGGTGGGAAAATCGGGCCCCTGCACGATCTTGAGAATGTCGGCCAGCCCGGTGCCGGGATCGTTCACCAGCATCACGGTGGCCTCGATGATTTCGGCCAGGTTGTGCGGCGGGATGTTGGTCGCCATGCCGACCGCGATGCCGTTCGAGCCGTTCACGAGCAGGTTGGGAATCTTGGTGGGCAGCACCATCGGCTCGACGGTGGTGTCGTCAAAGTTCGCAGTCCAGTCGACGGTTTCCTTGTCGATGTCGGCGAGCAGTTCCTCCGAAATCGCGGTCAAGCGCGCTTCGGTGTACCGATAGGCCGCGGCAGGATCTCCGTCCACGGAGCCGAAGTTTCCCTGGCCGTCCACCAGCGGATAGCGCATCGAGAAGGGCTGCGCCATGCGCACCAGCGCGTCATAGAGCGCGCTGTCACCGTGCGGATGGTACTTGCCCAGGCATTCACCGACGACCTTGGCGCACTTCACGTGCTTGCGATTGGAGAGCAGGCCCATGTCGTGCATGGCATAGAGAATGCGGCGATGCACGGGCTTGAGGCCGTCGCGAATGTCGGGCAGCGCGCGGCCGATGATGACCGACATGGAATAGTCGAGATACGACCGGCGCATCTCCTCTTCAATGTTGATGGGCTGAATGTTGCCGGCCGGGCCTTGCGGGGCGCCGCCGTCAGGTGGCAACAGGGGAGGTTGTGTCGGGTTCTGTTCGTCTGCCATTTTCAGTCGTCAGTCGCCAGTTGTCAGTCGCCAGTTGGTGCGCAAGACGGCCGTGTCGCGGCTTCGCCGGGAGTCACCTAACTGTCTGAATTGTTAAGCATTTAAGCACGGGTAGCGCACGGCTGATTCTAACAGAACCGCGGGCAAAAACGAAGGCCCGGAACACTTGTTCCGGGCCGAAAAACTTGCCTGTTTTGAGTCGCTTACGGGGCCACGCTGGCGGGGAGAGCGAACTCCACTCCGCGCTCGTCGTTGGCCTTCAAAGTAGCCTTCAGATTCAACTCCGCGAGAGGAATCTTCTGCGCGACAAACATGCCGATGTCGAACAGGTAATTGCCCATGATGGCGTAATTCTGCACCTCGCGCTGACGACCATCCTTGTAGATGAGGACGATGGCAGGAGCCTGGCGCTCCTCGCGCGCTTCGGCGGGTGCCGCCGGCGCGGGATGATAAACGCGGCTCTCGTCGATCGGGAGTTTGCTCACCAGGGCCGGCGAAGATTTCGAACGGCGCTCGAAAACCGTGAGCGCGGGCGGCTCGTCCGCTTCGTCCTCAGCGATGGCACGCGTGTCCGGCTGCGGTGCGGGTTCTTCTTCCATTACCACCGGCATGGCATAGGGCACGTATACCGGATAGTAGCCGCCGGCGCTTCCGCGCTGGTTTCCGCCGCGCGAGCGAAGATTGGTCGGAGGCGTGTTCAGCGGCAAACCGTACATCTGGTTCGTGAAGGAGGTGCTGATGCAGCCCATCGCGGACGGGACCAGCGCGCCCGGCGTCGAACACATGCTGTTGTAGTTGTTATAGCCGTAGTTGTAGCCGCTGAAAGTCCGGCTCTGGCTATATCGGTTCGTGGTGGCGCCGTAGCCGTGCGGTCCGAGAGAGGTCACGCTGGCCGAAATACCCGGCGTATTTCCGCGATTTTGTCCGAACGAGGTGACCGAGGATGGAATGCCGCGGATCTGCCCCAATGCCGGCAGAGCCAATGCAAGCAGACACCCCACCACACGCAAAATCGGCGTGTGTCGGGGGCCCCGTCGTAGCGCGACTGCCCATAGCCGCTTCATGGTTTTATTTTACGCCTGGAATCGCGGAGGAAGCGATTACGGGCGTAACTCCTTAGTTCGTGACGCCCAATCCGGTACTGGCGATGCAATCTTTCAGGCCACCGGCCGGTACCACGGTAACTTGCGCTACAGCAGGAGCCGGACCGGTGACCAGGCCCTACAATT
>DAISJI010000151.1:0-2813 GCA_036821585.1 Terriglobales bacterium | reverse complement strand
ACGTAGGCAAACGCCAGCGACACGAGGAACAGGTTGTAGCCGCCGAGGTGCGGGAGCGCAACTCCGGCAACCATCAGCAAGGCCCAGACAATCAGCGCCGCGGTGGGACCAAAGTAGCGCGGACGTTTCCAGGCGGCGTAAGCGATCAGCGCAAGCATGAGCAGGAGCATCACGCCAGGCATGCGGAAGAAAAAGATAGCGAGGAGTGACCAGGTCAGCGCCCGGGCAAACAAAGCGGGCGAGAATTCGCGCCAGCCGAATCCGGTAAACGTGGATGCCAGGTCAGCCGGATGGAAGCGGTAGAGCGCGAACAACAGCACGAGAGCGAGTGCGCACGCCGCAGCGAAAATAATCAGCGAGGCGCGACGGCGCTCGGGGACCAGGTACAGAAGGTACGCGAGTCCAACGGGCGCGAGCAGCACCAGCGCGGGTTGCGCCGCAATCGAGAGCGCGAGCGAGACGCCGAGCAGCATGATTCGCTTCCAGTTCCACAACACTACTTCGCGCGGCGCATAGAGCGTGTGCGAGACGGCGATGGAAGTGAAGATCACGCCAAAGGCGCCCCAGGCGGCGATGATCGAGGGCTGCACGGTCGCGGAGCGTTGCAGCAACGGCGGCGTGAACACGTAGAGCGTGAGTGCGATGAAGCCGCCGGGATTGCCGAAGAGGCGGCGGGATACGTACCACAACGACGCGCCCAGAAGCAGGCCAATGAGGACGAAGGGCAGGCGCGCCCGCCAGCGCCAGGAACGGGGCGTCGGGCGGAAGGTCATTGAATCGGACGAATCGGCGAAGTTGGGCCCGTCACCAATGACGGAAATCGCGGCCAGCAGCGGCACCAGCACGGAACGCGCGTCGGCTTCTTCCGAGCGATGGGCGAGCCAGAGCTGTCCTTGCTGGATTTGCGCGATTTCGTTGGTGCGCAGCGGAGTGCGAATGGAAATCCACAGACACTCGGCGAAAAACGCCAACAGAAGAATGCCGGCAAATACTTGCGGAACGCCGATGGGAAGGCCGAAAACGACTGCATACGGCTTGAGGCGTCCGGCGCTAACGTTCTGGTCCACTCGAGCGTCAGTTGTAACACAGGCCCGCCCTGCGCGAACCAGAAGGCCGAATTACAGGGACGCGACGTATCGGCGGTGCTAAAATGCGTCGCTACCCAAGGCGGCCTCTGATCTCGCGGCCCTTCGCCCGGCGACTATTTGTCGTCTCCTTCTGATAGGGAAGCAACGCTTTTTGTTTACAGAACAACTGAACAGAGAGATGAATCCAGACATGAGCACAAAAGTTCACTTGGTAAACCCCAGCGAGGTAGCGTTCGGCACGGCCGTGGTGACCCCCAGGTGGCTTTACGTGCTGGCCGGTGCGAGTCCGGAGCGCTTCGGCGACCCGCATTTGGTGGACGAAACCCTCGTTCCGCTTGACTTCGAGTCGATTTCACAGGGCGACGTCGTCGGCATCGGTATTCATACCGGAAACACGATGCGCGGTTACGAGATCGGCCGGTTGGCGCGCGAGCGAGGCGCGTACGTCGTGTTTGGCGGCATTCACGCGACGTTGTTCCCCGAAGAAGCTTTCCAGTTGGGCGGAGCGCATGCGGTGGTGCAGGGCGACGGCGACGTGGTGTGGCCGCGCGTGGTGGAGGACTGCGCGCGCGGTAACCCAATGCGCATTTATGCGGGCGGGCGGATCGAGGCTTCCGATTTTGCCAGGCCGCGCTGGGACCTGATGCCCGGCGAAAAATATATGTGGGCGTCGGTGCAAACGGTGCGCGGATGCCCCAAGCACTGCTCGTTCTGCTCGGTCTGGCGGACGGATGGACAGCGTCCGCGACAGCGTCATCACGACGCGGTGATCAGTGAACTGGTCGAGTTACGGCGCATGGGGTTCAAGTTCAACGTGCTCGCTGACGACAATTTCTATCCCGTAACCCTGAAAGACCTGGAGCTTGCGGCGCGTCAGAAGAACAAAGAGAAGCTGGCGCAGTTGACGCAGATCCGCGACGAGCGCTTCCAGCTTATGGAGCGCATGGCCAAGTTGCCCAAGGACATGACCTTCTTCACGCAGATCACGATGGAGGCGGCGGAGGACCCGGAATTCTTGAAGGCGATGCGGCGGGCGAATATCCGCGGCGTGCTGGTGGGCGTGGAGGCGGTGACGCCCGAGGGACTGAAGGACATATACAAGGAATTCAATTATGCGGGCGAGGCGCTGGTGGAGCGCCTACAGGCGTTTCGCAAGGCGGGCGTGTATGTGCTGGGATCGTTCATCTTCGGGTTGCCAAGCGACCGGCCGGAGACGTTCGCAGCGACGGCGGATGTCGCCGAACGCGCCGAGCTGGCCTTCGCGCAGTTCGTTCCGCTGACCGCATTTCCGGGAACGGTGGACTTCGAGCGCATTGAAAAAGAGATGGGCGAGAACATCCAGAAGATCAATGGCGTGCCCATCACGCGGCGCTGGCTGATCCCGAAGAAGGACCGCTTGCGGGCCTACGCGGACAATGGCGCCATGACGGCGGATGAAATCCGCCTGCGCACGCAGGGCGTGTGGGACCGCTTTTACTCGTTCGGGAAGATCTGGCGGCGTTCCGGCAAATTCACCGGCCATATCCGCGGGCGCCTGGCGTTCCTGCTGATCTCGAAGGTGTACCGGCAGATGTACGCCGATACCGGCCTGGCCACCGACAGCGCGCGCGTGGCGTGGTCGAAGAAATACACCAAGTACCTGGCCATGGTGTGCCAGCGCTTGTTCAAGGGCAAGCCGATGCCGGAACTGCAAGTACCGAAGATTTCTCCGGCACAACCAGGGGC
>DAISJI010000150.1:0-6230 GCA_036821585.1 Terriglobales bacterium | reverse complement strand
GGGACGCGCGGGACGCCGGAGCGCCTGCCGGGTCACACTTTCAGGATGTCGCCTTCACGTGCGACCGCGCGATAGAGCACTGGGTTGACGAAGAAGCCGAGGAGCAGACGCGAAATCAGTCCGGAGACGATGACGATCGCGAACGGCTTCTGGGTGTCGGATCCGATGCCGGTGGAGAGCGCAGCGGGCAGCAATCCGAGGCAGGCCACCAGCGCCGTCATCGCGATCGGACGAAGCCGCCGCAGCGACGCTTCGTAGGTCGCGGTGCGAATGTCCATGCCCTCAAGGCGCAGCTTGTTGATATACGAGATCAGAATGACGGCCGTCTCGACCGACACGCCAAGCACCGCGAGCAGTCCCAGCACCGAAGAGACGCTGAACGGCGTGCCCGTCAGTTTCAGTGCGATCAGCGCGCCGACGGGACCGGTCATGACCACGCCCACCGCAATCGCCGCCGGGAACTTGAAATTGCCATAGAGCGCAAACAGGATGAAGAAGATGAGCAGCAGCGCAATGGGGCCGATCACGTTGAACTGGCGCTTGGCGGCGACGAACTGGTCATACTCCCCGCCCCAGGTCAGCCGGTATTCGGGCAGCAACTTTACGTTGCGCCGCACGGCCGCCTGGCCGTCATCCACGGCGCGCGCCAGATCGCGACCCTCAATGCTGTATTGAATCCCGATGTAGCGCGAGTTGTTCTCGCGATAAATAAAGGATGCACCGTAGCCCTGGGTGATGGTGGCGAGTGAATTCAACGGGATCTGCTGGCCATCGGGCGTGCCGACCAGCAGGTTCCCGATCTGCGACGCATCGCTGCGATACTGCGGCTGCATACGCACCACCAGGTCGAACAACTTTTCGCCCTGGATCACCTGGGTCGCAGCCTGGCCGCCCACCGCAGCCTGAATGACGGCTTCCACATCGGCCACGTTGATGCCGTAGCGCGCGATCTTTTCTCGATCGACATCGATGAGCAGGCTAGGCTGGCCAAGTTCTCGGACCACCGTCAGACCCGTGAAGCCCGGCACCTTGGCGAGCGTGTTCTTGATCTCCAGCGCCTTTTGTTCGAGCACTTGCAGATCGGGGCCGTAAATCTTGACCGCGAGCGAACTCTTCAGGCCGGTGAGTGCTTCGTCAACGGCGTCCTCGGCGGGCTGCGTAAAGTTGAAAATAATGCCCGGAAACTGCTGTAACCGCTGGTTCACCGAATCGATCAGCTGCGTTTTCGTCTGGATGGGTCCGTTCTTCCACGATGCATCGCTGTATGGCTTCAGCCCGACGTAGAACTCAGCGTTAAAAAAGCCAGTCGGATCGGTGCCATCGTCAGGCCGGCCGTGTTCCGAGCCGACTTCGGTTACCTGCGGATACGAAATCAGGATATTGCGGACCTGCGGGACGATCTTGCTCGATTCCTCGAACGAGATGGTGTACGGCATGGTAGCGCGCACCCACAGCGCGCCTTCGTCAAGGTGCGGCATGAATTCGCCGCCGATGAAGGGGATCAACAGCAGAGTGGCGCCAAAGATGGCGGCGCTGATGGTCATCGTGAGCCATGGATGGTCCAGCGACCAGTTCAACGGCCGCGAGTACTGGCGCTTGATCCACTCGAACGGCCGGTTCACGGTCTCGCGGACTCCATGCTTGAACCAGTACGACGCCAGCACCGGCACCAGCGTGAGCGTCAGGATCAGCGCACCGAGCAGCGCGTAGGACATGGTGTCGGCCATGGGGTGGAAGAGTTTGCCCGACGGCCCGCCGAGCGCGTAAATCGGCAGGTATCCCGCGATGATCACGGCGACCGAGTAGAAAATGGGACGATCAACATCGGCGGCGGCGGCGAGAATCACATCATGCAGCCGGTATGGTTTCCCATGATGTTCGGCGAGTTCGTGATAGATGTTTTCCATCATGACGACGGTGCCGTCGATGATGATGCCGAAGTCGATGGCGCCGATCGACAGAAGATTGGCGGAGACGCCCTTCGCGTGCAGGATAATGAACGAGAACAGCAGCGCGATGGGGATGGTCAGCGCCACGATGACCGCGGCGCGGATGCTCACCAGAAACAAAATCAGTACGATCAGCACCAGGATCATGCCGTGAAGAAGGTTGTTCTTGACCGTATCGGTGGTGAGCCGAACCAGGTCGGACCGATCGTAGAAGGGCCGGATCTTCACGTCCTTCGGCAGCACGGAGCGGTTCAACTCGTCGGTTTTCGCTTCCACCGCCTTGAGCACGTTCTGCGCCTGCTCGCCACGACGCATCAGGATGACGCCTTCCACGGCGTCGCTGTTATTTGAGGCGCGCGTCTGGAATCCGAATTGGCCGAGGCGCGGTGCGTACCCGATCGCGACTTGGCCAACGTCTCGAATGCGAACTGGGATTCCTTTGCTGCTGGCGACAATAATGTTGCCGATGTCGGCGGTGTCGCGGACCAGGCCGATACCGCGCACGTAGAAGAACTGGCCACCCTGCGAATAGAAACCGCCGCCGGCGTTGGAATTGTTCGCGGCCAGCGCGCTCATCACCTGCTGCACGGTGAGGTGATATCCGAAGAGCCGCGACGTATCGAGCAGCACCTGGTATTGCATCGTGGTCCCGCCCAGGCCCGAATCGTCCGCCACGCCGGGGATGGCGCGGTACGCGCGTTGGATGGTCCAGTCTTCAATCGTCTTCAGGTCTTGCGGACTGCGATCGGGACTCTCGAGCACATAGCGGTACACCAGTCCGCTGGGGCTGAAGAGTGGGGCCATGCCCGGCGTCACGCCCGACGGAACTTGCGCATCGCCGATGCGCTGGAAAATCACCTGCCGCGCAAAATAGTTATCCGTGCTCTCTTCGAACGTCAGGCGAATGTCGGAGAGCCCGTACAGCGAGATGGAGCGCATCACCACCAGCCCCGGCGTGCCCGAGAATTCGACTTCCAGCGGCAGCGTGACGAGGCGCTCCACCTCCTCCGCCGCGTGCCCCGGCCACTGCGCGATGATCTCAACCATCGGCGGCGAGAGATCCGGGTACGCATCCACCGGCATTTGGCGGAAGGAATAAATTCCGTAGCCGATCATCAGCCCCACCATCATCAGGATGAGGAAGCGCTGGCGTAATGCGAATTGGACGATGCGATGTATCATCCGTTGCGAAACTCCCGTTGCTACTGTTGCAGCGAGTTGGCGAACTGCAGGAACAAACTGCCGTCGCCCACGATCCTGTCTCCCGGTTTCAAGCCTGCCGTGATCTGCGTCTGGCCGTTCTGGTTTTCGCCGAGTTCAACGGAGCGGCGCGCAAACCGGTTCTCGCCGCTCTCGACGTACACGTACGGCTTGTTCTCGGCGTCGCGCAGGACCGCCGCATCGGGCACCAGCAACGCGTCCGGAATGCTGCCGGCGACGATGGTCGCGGTCACATACATGTCTTTCTTCAGCAACTCATTCCCGTTCTGCGTGTCGATGCGCGCCTGCAACGTGCGGGACGCCGGATCGAGCGCCGCCCCCATGTACGAAATGCGGCCGTGAAATTCCTGCTTATATGCGTCGGTGGTGATGGTGGCCGGATCGCCGACGTGAACATATGCAAGCTGGTTCTGATAGACATTTGCCAGGACCCAGACCGTGTTCATGTTGGAAATCGTGAAGCACTGCGTCTGCGCGGCCTGGATCACCTGCCCGGGCGCACAGAGGCGCTCGACGACTTCGCCCGAGATCGGCGCGATGAGCGGAACTTCCGGTGACGTCGGGTTTTCGATGAGGGTGTCAGGCCGCGGGATGCCGAGGACCCGTACCGCCTGCTCGACCGCAGTGAGGTCAGCCTGCGCCTGCACTTCGGCGGATTCGGCAACCTGCAGGTCCCGTTCCGCAATCGCATGATGCGCATACAGGTCCTGCGCGCGTGCATAGTTCTTGTGGGCCAGCCCATGGGCATCGCGCGCTTTCAGGTAGTTGGCGCGAAGTTGCGAGTAGTCGGGACTGCTGACGTAGAGCAGCGGCTGCGCTTTCTTCACCTGCTGGCCGGGCGAGACGACGATGCGGCTGACCGGGCCGCCGACCTGCGTGATCGCAGGCGTGGTTTCGAAGCCGTTGTAGGCAACCGTTCCCGTCAGGCGCAGCACGCGCGGCCACTTGGTGGGTGTGATGACGATGACCTGCACGTGCGACATCTGTTGTTGCGGAACCGTAAAGAGATCGGCCTTGAGCGCGCTGGTTTCGCCTTTTTCGTACGGGTCCGTGCCTTTGGCCGGCGTGTTCTTTTCGGAACACGCGGTGAGCGCGAGCACAAACGCGAGGCACAGCGCGGACGCTGTCTGCCGCGACGCGTGGATCATGGGAGACTCCTTGTCCCCACCGCCTGCTTGAGTTGTTCCATGGAGATCATGTATGCGGAAAGAGCCAGGCGGTATGCGAGTTGAGTGGCGCGATAGCTGCGCTCGGCATCCAGCAGGTCGAGCAGCGTGGCGGCGCCGGCCTTGTAAGCGTAATTGCTGATGTCGCGCGATTCCTGCGCCTGCCTGACGTAGCCGGAGGTGTAGAGCTTGACGATGTCCTCGTTGCTGCTGGCCGATTCCCACGCATTGCTGACATCCGCAATGACGCCTCCCTCTGCCGAAATGGCGGCGAATTGCGACTGGTCGACGGCGAACCGGGTCCGGCTGATTTCTCCCTGGTTGCGGTTGAAAACCGGAAGCGGAATATTGAAAAACCAGGAACTCGAACTGGATCCGGACACGTGAGCGAAGCTTGTCGAGAGCGTCAGGTCCTGCTTCGCGTTGGCGCGCGCCAATGACACCTGGCTCCGCGCCGCGGTGATGCCTTGCCGCGCGGCGCGCAAGTCCGCGCGTTGCTCGAGCGCTTTGGCCTGCAAGTCCTCGAGCCGCGCCGTCAGCGGCACATACTCCAGGTCGCCCGCGACGTCGTAGCCGCGCGGCACCGAGTCGTAGCCCGTCAACTGGCGGAGATTGATCAGCGCCTGCGCCTTGGCAACGCGCGCCTGGGCCACGTCCGTCTGAAACTGCAACAGTTGCAGCTTGATCTTGAGGAAGTCGCCTTCGCTGATGTCACCCAGCTTATAGCGCTCTTCGCTGATGTTGACGGTCTGCTGAAAGCTGTTGAGGTCTTCCGTCGCAAAGGCCAGGTTCGACTTCGCCAGCAGCGCATTCACGAACTGCTGGGCGACGTTGAAGGCCAGCGTGCGCTCCGCATCGAGGGCCTGCAATCGCGTCACCGTGGTGGCATCGCGCGCCGCTTGCAGCCGGTTCTGGCGCTTGCGCCCGCGTTCAAACAAGTAGCCAACACCGACATCGAACTGCGTAAGCGCGTTCAGCGTGTCGGTTGTGAACTGGCTCGGGTTGAAGATCGGCAGAAACTGCGAGTCTCCCGAGAGCACCGGGTTCGGCCGCAGATTGGCCGTGACCTCCTGCGCCACGCTCTGGTCCACCTGCTTGCGCGTCGCCTTCAGGTTGGGATTGTTGGCAAGCGCAAGCTCGATTGCCTGATCGAGCGTGACCTGCTTCACCCCGGGAACCGGCCTGCTGGCCGGAAGCGGCGTGCCCTTCGGCGTGGCCTGTGCCGGGCTCTGCAGTGGCGGCTGCGGACTCTGTTGTCGTTGCGGCGGTGCAGCGGCTTCCGCCGCGAGCGCCGCACTTTGCCGTTGTGTGCTCGGCGCCGGCGGCAACTCCGCCCGGCTACTCTCGATTTGCGCAAATGCTGACGACGCAAACACTAACGTCAGCGGCAGAAAAGCCCCAAACATCTTTTTCCTCCGTGCCCAGTTACAGCAATAGCCAGAAACCGGCGATCTCGACGAAAACTGGACTACGCCATGGGCGGAGGACGGATGAAAAGGAAAAGTACAGGTTCGCAGGTGGGAGCATGCAACTCGCGAAGGATGGGGACCGACGCCATTGCGACGAGCAGAATTTGTACTGTTACGACTGTAGCTGGAGCGCTCGTCCGCCCGCCCACGCAGACGACACAGGTCGCTCCGGTCAGATCATTCGGATGCACGTGCACCGCGGCGCCGATCATGACGACCATCAACAAAATCCCGATCGGCGCGATCCAACGCGGAAATCTGCCCCGCTCGAATTGTGACGCGGAAACCATACCTAAAGGAAATCCACTCTGAGCCAGCCGGTTGTAGATGCTAGCACAGAGCGGCTGGATTCACAGGACATTCCCACCATGGCTGCTTCCTTGCTGCCATGCCTTCGAGTCGTGCGAAGTCCGTATTGCGAGCGG
>DAISJI010000149.1:0-6268 GCA_036821585.1 Terriglobales bacterium | reverse complement strand
CCACTGGAGAGGACATTCATGCTTGGAGTTGGCGATAAGTTTCCCGCGTTTTCCGTGACCGCAACGGTCAGCCTCGAAAAAGACAAGCAGTTCAAGACCATCACCGACCAGGACTACAAGAGCAAGTGGAAGGTCTATTTCTTCTGGCCCAAGGACTTCACCTTCGTCTGCCCGACCGAGATCGCGGAGTTCGGCAAGTTGAACAAGGAATTCGCGGACCGCGACGCCCAGGTGCTCGGTGGCTCCACCGACAGCGAGTTCGTGCACGCCGCGTGGCGGACGCATCATGCCGACCTGAAGAACCTGCCGTTCCCGATGCTGGCCGACATCAAGCGCGAGTTGACTACAGCGCTCGGCATCCTGGACCCGAACGCGGGCGTGGCACAGCGCGCGACCTACATCGTCGATCCGGAGGGCATCATCCGCTTCGCGTACGTCACCGACTTGTCGGTGGGGCGCAACGTGAAGGAAGTGCTGCGCGTGCTTGACGCGCTCCAGACCGACGAGCTCTGTCCCTGCAACTGGCAGAAGGGCGAAGCCACTTTAGTCCCGGCATAAACGACTTGAGCCGCTGATTGACGCTGATAAACGCTGATTTTTCTGATCCGCGTTTATCAGCGTTCCTCTGCGGCTGATTGGTTTTTCTTATGACCCTGCAAGAACTTCTCGACACACTTCCCAACTACTCCAAGGATTTTCGCCTCAATCTTCCCGGGCTATTGCAACAGAGTGAGCTGACGCCGCAGCAGGCGTGGGGGACGCTCGTCGCCTCGGCCTTCGCTTCGCGGAATGCTGAACTGCTGCGCACGGTGATCCAGGAAGCGGCGCCGCATATCAACGAGCAGGTGATCGAAGCGGCCAAGGCGGCGGCGGCGATCATGGGGATGAACAACATCTTCTACCGCTTCCAGCACCTGATCGAAAAAGAAAAGTACTCGGAGATGCCGGCGCGCTTGCGCATGCAGGCGCTGCGTAACCACGGCGTTGACCAGACCGATTTCGAGCTCTGGTGCACTGCCGTGTCGGCGATCAACGGCTGCGGCAAGTGCCTGGTAGCGCATGAGCGCGTGGTGTTGGAAAAGGGGATCAGCGAAGACGCGGTGCTGGCGGCGGTGCGGATTGCGTCGGTCGTGCACGGGCTGGCGGTCGTGCTGGACGCCGAAGCCGCGCTGAAAACGCAACCGGCGACGGCGTAGGAAGTCCATCTGGTATATTGCTCGGCTCGATGCGAGGGGAACGATTGCCTCCGGCTGCAAATTCCGGTCCGTCGATTTCCTCGTTCCTGCACCGAACAGCCGAGTTTTCCACAGTTTATTAGCAACACTCCGTCGTTTTTCGCTTGCCGACGCCGGGGGTAACGACGACCCTGTTACACCCGTGAGGGTTGACCGTGGCACAGAATACGAACGGGCCCCAAGACTGGATGCCGGAATCGGAACTGCGCGACGCATTAGTGCCCGGCGAGTTGCCGCACGCGTTGCGCGGCAGGAACCTGTTCTGGATTAACATCAAGGAGTTCCTCCAGCACAGCGATTCCGATCTGCCCGCCGAGAATTACCTCTTGCACTGGCAGGCCGTTTATCAGTGCTGCCTGGAGGACGACGCGTCGGCGCTGCGCGGACTGTCGTACGTGACCACCGAAGATCCGTTCGCGAAAAAGCAACAACATTGAGCCGCTGATTAACGCTGATCAACGCGGATCAGAAACAATTAAGATCAGCGTGCAGCAGCGTTTATCAGCAGCTCTCTCGTATGTCCCAGCCCGGCGATTTCGCTTCCATCGTAAAACAGCAGGCCGACATCGTCCGCATTGTCGGCGAATACGTGAAGCTGAAGCGCTCGGGCGCGCAGAACTATTCCGGACTCTGTCCCTTTCACAGCGAAAAAACCGGTTCCTTCTCGGTGCACGCGACGCGGCAGTTCTATCACTGCTTCGGCTGCGGCGCGTCGGGCGACGTTTTCTCTTTCGTGCAGAAGATCGAGAACATCACCTTCCCCGAAGCGGTGCGCGCCGTGGCGCAGAAGTGCGGCATCCCGCTGCCCCAGGTGACGTTCAGCAGCCCGGAAGAAGCGCGCGAAGCCAAGCTGCGCGGGGCGCTGATCGCGATGCAGGAGAAAGCCTGTGCCTGGTTCCAGGAACAACTCCAGCGGCCGGAAGCGGCACACGCGCGCGAATACCTGGTCGGGCGCGGGCTGACCGCGGAGATCATCGAGAAGTTTCGCATCGGCTATGCCCCCGATTCCGGCTTCCTGCTGCGCGACCGCCTCAAGGGTGAGTTCGACGAGGAACTGCTCAAGGCGAGCGGGTTGTTTTCGTGGAAAGAAAGCGAGTCGTCGGTCGTCGGTCGTCAGTCGTCAACCTCCGAAGCCGAGAGCCCGAAGCCCGCAGCCCGAAGCCCGATTTATTCCAAGTTCCGCAACCGCGTGACGTTTCCCATCTGCAATGAAGGCGGGAAGGTCATCGCCTTCACCGGACGCACGCTGGCAACGGACGACAAGAGCGGACCCAAGTACCTGAATTCGCCGGAGACGGGCATCTACTCCAAATCGCGCGTGCTCTTCAACCTCGACAAGGCCAAGGAAGCGATCCGCAAGCTGGATTACGCCGTCCTCGTCGAGGGCCAGATGGACTGCATCAGCGTGTACGCCGCGGGCTTTCACAACGTGATCGCCTCGTCGGGAACGGCGTTTACCGAGCCGCAGGCGAAGCTGCTGGCACGCTTCAGCCGAAAAATCGTGGTGAATTTCGATCCCGATACGGCGGGCGCGGCGGCGGCGGAGCGCTCGCTGGGACTGCTGGTCGGCGAAGATTTCGAAATCAAGGTGCTGACGCTGGAGCAGGGGTTCGATCCCGACCTGTTTATCCGCCGTAAAGGGACTGGAGCTTATGGCGCGGCATTAAAGGCGGCGCCGCGTTATTTCGATTACCTGATTGACCGCGCCCGGACGCTGTTCCCTCCACGTACGCCGGAAGCGAAGGTGAAGGCCGTCAATTACCTGATCCCGCACGTGCAGCGTGTGCCGAACCGGATCGTACGCGACGGCCTGACTGACGAAATCGCGCAAAAGCTGGGCATTGAGTCGGCGGTGCTGCGGCAGGAGCTGAAGCACGTCGCCACCGATCGGGCGGGCACGCAGGTAAAAGTCCAGGCGCAGTCGCAGGTGACGCAGGCGGAGCGAATCCTGATTCGCGCGCTGGCGACGGCGAGCGAATTTTCCGGCGAAGGCACGACTTCGTCGCGCGATGGGACCGACGATGCCTTTGATCCGGCGCGGCAGGCCCGCTTCTACCTCCAGGACGAGCGGCTGCACGAGGGTGCGGCCTGCGAGGCGCTGATCGAAAAGCTGGTCGCAGCCGATGGCCACGACCCCATGGCCGCGGCTGCCAGTGACGAAGAGCGCCGCCTGCTCGCCGAAATCCTGATGGACGAGCAGGAGGAGATGACTCCGGAGCTGCTGGAAGGCGCGGCGCTGGCCTTACGGCGGCGCGGGATGGAGCGCCGTCAGCGCGATTTGCAGCAGCAGATCGCCGATGCCGAGCGTAAGGGCGACAGCGCCCGCTTGGCGCAACTGATGCGGGAAAAAGTGGAGATTGACCGGGCGCTTTCGGGGCATCGAGCGACCGGGACCGGGGAGTAATCCCTTTCCATCCATTCAAGCCTTAATCCCAAACGGCGGAAAGTTCTCCTCTACGAAACCAAACCGAGAGTTGTGCCATCTAACACATTGACGGCACACGTCATGAGGTGTGCTGTGCGGAGCGGTTTTGCGCAAACGGCTTGGGCGGGGCCGGAATCTGTGCTAAAATCTGAAAGTTTCTGCTTGACTCCGGTTCTAATCTGCGTTCCCGCCGCCGCAAAGGCATGCCCGGGCTGCCACTAAGGGGTTTCTCGTTTGGCTCTGGAAGATAAGTACGACGATATTAAAAAGCTGGTCGACGTAGGCAAGGAGAAGGGCTACCTGACCTACGACGAGGTCAACAACCTTATCCCGCGCGACGTTCATTCTCCGGATGACCTCGACGACCTGCTCACCACCATCGGCACGCAGGGCATCGACGTACTGGAAGGGCCGTCGAAGTTGCCGTCGTCCGCCTTGGACAAGAAGTTCGACGCCGAGATGGAAGAGGGCGAAGAGGTCGAACTGGACCTGACCCCGGGCGCGTTGGAGAAGACCAACGATCCGGTGCGCATGTACCTGCGCGAAATGGGCACCGTCCCGCTGCTCACCCGCGAAGGCGAAGTGGAAATCGCCAAGCGCATCGAGCGCGGACAACTCAAAGTTCTCAAGGCAATCTCCCGCTCCCCGATCGTCATTCGCGAAGTGCTCGCGCTGGGCGAAGACCTGAAAAAGGGTGTCCGCTCGATCAAGGAAATCGTCACCTTCGACGAAGAGGAAATCACCGAAGACGTCCTCATGAACCATCTGAAGGACATGACGGGCCGCATCGACGACATCGCGAAGCACTACAAGAAAGCGCAGCAGCTCGCCATCAAGCTGGAAGAAATACCGGCGGCGAAGAAGAAGTCGAAGGAACATCGCCGCTGCCGCTGGTCGCTGGGACGCGAGTCGGTGCAGGTCTCGCGCCTGATCCGCAAGCTCGGCGTGACCCACAACGAGCGCAAGCGCCTGATCGACCGCGTGAACAAGACGGTCGATACCATGCGCGCGCTCGACCGCCAGATCCAGGGCATCGAGAAGAAGGCCGACGCTTCCCGCAGCGAGGAGCAGAAGAAAGACTTGCGCCGCCAGGCGCGCGGACTCAAGAGCGACCTGGAACGGCTGGAGCAGGAATCGGGCACGCTGTTCAGCGAACTGAAGCGCACGCAGCGCGACGTGATCCAGGGCGACATGGACGCGGAGCAGGCCAAGCGCGAGCTGATCGAGGCCAACCTGCGCCTGGTCGTCTCGATCGCCAAGAAGTACACCAACCGCGGACTGCAGTTCCTCGACCTGATCCAGGAAGGCAACATCGGCCTGATGAAGGCGGTGGACAAGTTCGAATACCGCCGCGGCTACAAGTTCTCGACCTACGCCACGTGGTGGATCCGCCAGGCCATCACCCGCGCCATCGCCGACCAGGCCCGCACCATCCGTATCCCGGTGCACATGATCGAAACGATCAACAAGCTGATCCGCACTTCGCGCCAGCTGGTTCAGGAACTCGGTCGCGAGCCGACGTCGGAAGAAATCGCCAAGCGGATGGACATTCCGGTGGCGAAGGTCCGCAAGGTTCTGAAGATTGCGCAGGAACCGATTTCGCTGGAGACGCCGATCGGCGAAGAGGAAGATTCGCACCTGGGCGACTTCATCGAGGACCGCGCCGTGGTCTCGCCCGCCGAAGCCGTGATCAACGTCAACCTCAAGGAACAGACGGCGCAGGTGCTGCGCACGCTGACGCCGCGCGAGGAGAAAGTGATCAAGATGCGCTTCGGTCTGGAAGACGGCTCCGAGCATACGCTCGAGGAAGTCGGGCAGTCGTTTGCCGTTACCCGCGAGCGTATCCGCCAGATCGAAGCCAAGGCGCTGCGCAAGCTGCGTCACCCGTCGCGCAGCCGCAAGTTGCGGGCGTTCATGGACGGAGTGCGCGACTAGAGTTAACTTGTACTTTGAAATTTGTGGTGTACGATTTGGGCGCCAATTGGCGCCCTTTGTCTCATGCACGAGTTTCGACGACTGATCGCCTTCCTGAATGCTGCCGCCTTCGTTTTTGCGGTTGCGGTCCATTCGTTGACATGGTTCAGCATTCTGCCTCTGAGTCCCATGTTAGCTATGGCCTTGTTTCTCCCCATCGTGCCCTTGGTCGTGAGCATCATCGCGGTCGAATACGATGCTGCAATGAAACGCCAATTTCAGAGGGCACTCTTCGCGGGTGTGCCTACATGGGCCCGCCGCACCGCCGTAGCGGTCTTCATGTATTTCGTTGTTATCTTCGTTTCGTTTCTTATCTACTCGCGCGGCGGCTCACTGGGCTTGCATAACGGCCAGCATGTACTGGAGCGCGGTGGGGAAGTCATCCGAGAACTCAGCGAGACTGATTACCTCGCATTTAGGAATTGGGAAACCCGATTCTTCTCTGCTTGCGCAATGTCGTTCTATGCCATAGGTGCATTTTATTGGTGGTTCCCGCGCAAGGACCTCCGCATTAAGTTCGTTTCACACTGAGTCGGCCGGAGTTCATTCCTAGTTTTGCAGAGCCATCCACAAGCAATTCCCGTCCTCCACACGAAAGTCACAGAACGCGCCGCAATTCCGCTTGAGCGATGCG
>DAISJI010000148.1:1436-6277 GCA_036821585.1 Terriglobales bacterium | reverse complement strand
GGAATGCTGACGGTCACGTTGGCGGTGCCGCCGTCGGTAAGGTTCGGAATGGCGGGCGAGAAAGTACACGGACCTGCCCCCGCCGGCAAACCAGAGCAAGCGAGCGTTACCGGGCCGGTGAAGCCGTTGATGGAGGTCAGGTTAAAGCTGGTGCTGGCGACGCTGCCGGCCGGGGCCGTAGCCTGCGGCGGCGCGCTCAGGGAGAGCCCCTGCGGAATGGCGACGATCAGCGTGATCGCCTGCTGCTGTGTGACCACGGCGGGATCGGTGCCCACGGCCGTGATGCTGAAGTTATAAGTTCCCGCCACGGATGCGGACACGGCCACAGTAAACGATTGCGCCGTGCCTGACGAGGTGGCGACGCTCGTCGGCGAGGGCGTGCAGGTGACGTTGGCTGGAACGCCGGTGCACTGGATGTTGACCGCGCTGGTGTAATGGTTGAAGGGCGTGATGGTGCCGCTGAGCGTGACCGTCTTGGTTACGTTGACCGTCGCCGTAGTGGGCGTGACCACGAGTTGGAAGCCGGGCGTATTGGGGACCGGAACGTCGAAGATGCCGCGGCCGTAGGTCGATACGCGCAAGTGGGAGTTCGCCCCGGTTCCGAAAATGCGCAATGCAGTGGTGGCCACGTTGGGCAGGGAACCGCTGCCGGTGCTGGGGCCGACTTCGGTCCAAAGTCCATCACCCAGCGACTTGAAGACACCCACATCCGTGGCGACATAAACCAGGCCGGTGACGTTGGGATCGATAGCGACCGCGTCGGCAGGATTATCGGGCAGGCCGGTGGTGGCCGCGTCGCCATCGAGGTTGGTCCACGCTGCGCCTGCGTTCGTGGTTTTGAAAACGTGCCCGGTCTTAAAGCCCATCACGGTGACGTAGGCGGTGTTGCCGGTTGGGTCCGCCGGGTCGATAGCGATTCCTGAGATCGGGCAGCCGGTTCCCCCGCAGCCCGTGGAATTCGACAGGCCCGAGGTGCGGTCGATCCATGTACCGGTGCCGCCGTCGGCATTGGTGGTGACGAACACGCGCGCGGCATTGGTGCCGACGTAGATCACCTGCGAGCCGTTCCCAGTGCCGTTGGTGCCCGAGTTGCATACGCCCTTGCAGGGGCCGCCTGCCGCGATCGCGTTCACCGTGTTGGAGGCGCTGGCGGAGCAGGCGGCAGTCCCCGCGGAGCTGAATTGGTCGAGATTGTAGGTCAGCGGTGAAGAGCCCGGCCACGTCGTCGCCAGGTCCGAAGTGCGGTCCACGCGCCAGAGGCGGCAGGTGCCGACCAGCAGGTGCCTGGAGGCCTGCGGATCGAGCATGTAGGCCATGTAGAAAGGCGCGCTGTCGCCGCCTACCTTGGACGAATTCACGATTTCGTTGAAGGTGTTCGCGGTGCAGGTGATGCCGCTGCCGTTAATGCACTGCTGGACGCTGACGTGCGGGTTGGAGACAAACCACTCCTGCGGGCTGACCGGGTTGATGTCGTTGAAGCCGCCGTCACCGTTGTTGACCGACTGCCACGAGTATCCGAAGGAAGTGGCCGGCGACGATCCGTTCTTGGCCATGGTGCCGTTGTCCTGCGTACCGCCGAGCAGGATGTTGGCGTCGGCCGGGTTCTGAGAGAACCACACGTACTGGATCATCGAGCCCATGGTGCCGCTGAGATTGTCGAATTCGATCCAAGGCTGCGAGGTGCTGTTGCACGTCTTCTGGGTGACGTCGTACCCGTTCAACGTCCGGTAAACTCCGCCGTCATTTCCGAAGTAAATGATCTGCGGCTTGCCCTGCACGAAATCGATCCCGTGCTGGTCCGGATGCACGCTGGCAAAGGCGCCGGTGGTACCGGTGCCGCAGGCCCCGTAAGTGTGTGTCAGGTTGTTGAACGGCTTGGCGGCGCAGGTCGGGTTGGAAACCGGGTTGATGTTGCAGCGGAACTGATTGATCGCGGCGGCATAGAGATCGGTTGCGGTGGCGCCGTTGGGCACGGCAAGAAGCGTCAGATTGTAGGAGCCCTGCTGGGTGCCGCACCCATTGTTGGATCCGTCGCCGCAACTGTCGATGCCCGTGGTCGAAATGGCGGTCCAAGTCGCGCCGCCATCGAGGGATTGAAAGATGCCCTCATTGGCGTCGCTGGAATTCACCATCCAGACATACATCTCGCCCTTGGCATTGGCGCCGGCGCGTCCGGGAACGATGGTCATCTCGGCGCGATAGAGCGGACAGTTGGCCGAGAAGGGTGTGGAAGGGCAGGCAGTCAGGCTGAGCAGCGAGCCGCCGGGTTGCGCGGTGAGCCGGGTCCAGTTCTGTCCATCGGACGACGAATAAAAACCGTGATAGCGAATGTTGGCGTAGAAGAGTTGCGTGAACGGGTTGTAGATCACCGAGTTCGACGAACCTGTATCCGGAGTAGTACCGCCGTCGCTGATGGTGGCGCGCTGCCAGGTAAGCCCCGCGTCCCTGGAAAAGTAAATGCCGCGCGGAGTGTTGGTCCCGACGGTCGCAAACTCGGCGCCCACGGCAATCCCGCCCGACGCCGCCGCCATGGTTGCGACCACGATGCTGTTGTTGTCGGTGCTGAAGGCGAGTCTGGTGGTCCCCAGGCCGTGCAGGTCGATGGTCGAGGAACCGTCCGATGACTTTGCGGTTGAGGCGAGCGTCCAAGTCGCGCCGCCATCCTGCGAAACCAGGAAGCCGAGGCCGTAGTAGGAATCGGCGGAGTTGTTGGCCTCGCCGGTACCGACCACGAGCCACTGCGGGTTGCCGGGACGGATGGCCATCGCGCCCACGGTGAGCGTCGGCTGCTGGTCGAGCAGCGGCGTCCAAGTCACGCTGGGGGCACAGAACGGCGCCTGGCTGACCGATACCGTGTTGCAATTCTGTACGTTGGGATTGGCGGCGTTGGTGGACTTCCACAGGCCGCCTGCGGCGCCGCCCAGGTACACGGTGTTTCCGTTTGTGTCCGACTGGTCCACCACCACGACGGTAGAGCGCCCGATGGCGGGACCGTAATCCTGGTCCTGATCGCCGACCGAGGCCGTACCCGAAGGCGCCGGACCGAGCGGGACCCAGGAGGGGCCGCCGGTGGTCTGGATAAAGTTCGGGTTGACGCTCTGCGCCGCGCGCGCCTCGCCGGTGGATGCCTGGGTGGTGGAAGATCGCGCTTGCGACAGCCTGGCCGCTTCGTGCAGGCGGCGGTTGTTCAACTTCTGCTGGTACGCCTTGTGCAGCAGTTCCGGGGCGGGCTTGCCGTTGACGGTGCGTCCGCGCATGAACCACTGGGCGCGCTCCCGCGGATTGTCGCGCTCGCTCTCACTGGCCTCACGATTTTCGCGCGTGATTTTTTGACCCTGGGCGGATGCCACCCCGGTGCCCATGATGAGCAGCAGGCTGGCGCAAAGAAACAGTCGTATGCCGGAGAATGAGTGCATTCGAGGAAATCCAAATCGTGTGGAAAATTCGTCCAAGTATGTTGCCGGCCAGCGCCTCTGTCAATCGCAACCGGGTATTACTAAAGGCTTTAGAACGAAGTCGTTTCCGCTTTTAGGAATCGCCGGAACCGTCTGATTCCGGGGAAGTGGTTGTATAGGTAAACCCCGGCGGAGAAGCAGAGTTGCTGGGACAGGCATTAGGCTTTAGGCGTTAGGGAGTGCTGGTGACGACTGGATTTTCGCTAAGGCCTAAAGCCTAAAGCCTAAAGCCTAGTCTTCGAGTATCGGCATGTTCTTGAGCACTTCGGAGGCACGCGGACGCTCCTGGAGGAGTTCGTCGCGTCGAATCTTGCCGTCGCGGAAGAACAGGGTGCGCTTGGCGAATTGCGCGATGTCGGGCTCGTGCGTCACCAGCACGATGGTCAGACCCTTCTCTTCGTTGAGGTGCTGAAAGATGTCCATGATCTCAACGGCGGTGCGGCTATCGAGGTTTCCGGTGGGCTCATCGGCGAGCAGGATGCTGGGGAGATTCACGAGCGCGCGTGCGATGGCAACGCGCTGCTGCTGTCCGCCGGAAAGCTGGGAGGGGAAGTGTTCGGCGCGGTCGGCCAGTCCAACCTGGGCGAGCGCGGCCTGCGCGCGCCGCGTGCCTTCCTCGCGGGCGATTTTCGCGTAGTGCGTGGGCAGTTCGACGTTTTCCATCGCGGTGGTTCGTGAAAGCAGGTTGAAACCCTGGAAGACGAAGCCGATCCGCCGATTGCGGATGGCCGCCAAATCCCGCTTGGTGAGCCCGGAGACGTCGGTCCCCTCGAGCAGGTAGCGCCCGCTGCTGGGACGGTCGAGGCAGCCGAGGATGTTCATGAAGGTGGACTTGCCGCCGCCGCTGGCGCCCATCACGGCCACGAATTCACTCTTGGCGATCTCCACCGAAACGCCGCGCAAGGCATGCACGCGGGTCTCGCCGAGATCGTAGTACTTGTGAACGTCCTCGACCTGGATGACGATGCCGTCGCTGCCGGCGGGCGTGGTTTCGGACTTCGGATTTTCCGTGATTGCGGCCATGGTTCAGGTTCCAGTCTCGATCGGGGCCGACACAACAACGGGCGCGATTCGTTGCCGCGCCCGTTCAGCAACCGACAAATTACAACCGGCAACGACGCGGGTGCTAACGTCCTCTCGCGCCGCCGCCCACGCCCGGGGCCATTCCGCCCGGACGAGTGGCGCCGGCGCGGGCTGTGGCTGCGCCGATCACAATCTCGTCACCTTCCTTCAGGTCGCCCTTCAGCACTTCAACAACCTGGGTAACGGTGTGGTCGGTGATGCCGATCTTGATCTGCACCGGCTTGAGCGACTTGTCGGGCATCAGCTTCCAGACGATGGCGAGGTCGGTCGGCGCTTGTGCGCGACCCATGCCGCCGTTGGGAG
>DAISJI010000148.1:0-1336 GCA_036821585.1 Terriglobales bacterium | reverse complement strand
CCTGGGCCGCCAGGGACACCCGGACCTCCGCCGCCCGTCGCGGCGCGATCACCACCCTGGCCGCCTTGTCCGCGCATGCCGCCCGGCTGAGCACCTGGCGGGGCCGCGGAGGCTGGCGGGGCCGCGGAAGCTTGCTGGTTAGCACCACCCTGCGCTTGGCCGCCCTGTCCGCCGGCCATCTGACGGCGTCCGGTATTCAGTTCAATGCCGTTCTGCTTGAGCAGCGCGCGGAGTTCCTCGGGCTTCATGTCGGGGTTGTAGCGCAGAGCGCCGTTGGGGACTTTCATCGTGTCGCGCGCGCTTTGCACCGGGATGGTGACGTAGGCGGTCATGCCCGGAAAGAGCTTGAGGTCAGGGTTATCGAATTCGATGATGGTGTCGTAGGTGACCACGTTCTGCACCGTGGTCGGATTCATGCGGACCTGCAAGACGGCGCCGCGGAATGTGTCCTTGGGAAACGCGTCCACCTTGAAGTTGACCGGCTGGCCGGGACGGATCTGGCCCACATCGCTCTCGTCGGTCTTGGTGTAAACGAGCATCTTGGTCAGGTCTTGCGCGATGGTGAATAACTGCGGCGCCTGGAGTGAAGCGGCGACCGTCTGGCCGACGTCCACGGTGCGATTGATGACGGTGCCGTCGATGGGCGCGTAGATGAAGGTGTGATCGAGATTGGTCTGGGCGACGGAAACTGCCGCCTGGCGCTGCTGAACTTGCGCTTGCGCTTGCGTGACCTGGGCCACCGCCGCGTTAACGGAGGCGTCGGCAGACTCGGCGTTGGCCTTGGCCAGATCAAGTTGCTGCTGGCTGAGCACGCCTTCCTTGGCAAGTCCGGAGGTGCGGGTGTAATCAGAGCGGGCCTGTACCTGCCCGGCCTTGGCTTTCTCCAGGTTTGCCCTGGAGGAGGCCAGATTCGCTTTTGCATTCTCGAGGTCGGCCTTGGCTTGGAGAAGATTGCCTTGAAAGATCGAGGGCTCGATTTCGGCGACGAGCTGGCCCTTTGTCACCTTCGAGTTGAAGTCGGCGTGCAGCCGGTAAACCTGCCCTGACGCCTGCGATCCCACCAGCACCGAGGTCACGGCATTGATGGTGCCGGTCGCCTCCACCACCTCGCGGATGTCGCCTTTGTCCACCTTGGCGGTGAAATACTGCGTCTTGTCCTTCTTACCCAGGTTGAAAGCGGCAAAGATGATGACCGCGACAATTACGAGGGCAACGTACAGCCATTTATTCTTCAGAATCTTCACGGCAGGTCTCCGGCTTCGAGCGGCACCCACACGATAACTCCGGCGAGCGTAGCTGGAACAATTATCTCAACATATCCGGACGCCGGATGTAG
>DAISJI010000147.1:0-6380 GCA_036821585.1 Terriglobales bacterium | reverse complement strand
GGTGGGGCACCCAATGTCGCGGGTCGGTATCGTGGAGGGTTCGCCCGGCTGGGCCGGATTATAAATCTTCGCAACATTCCCGGCCTAGCCAACCCCGGGCTAGACCGGGGCACCCGGCCAACATCGGGCTAGACCGGGGCACCCGCCGAACCCTTTCGGGAAGCCCGATTCCCCTTGCATGTACTAGAAAACGCGGACTCTGCACGGGTTTCCGCGAATGCGCTGAGGCGAACCCGCTAGATATGCGGACCAAGTTGACCTACTGGTCGCTTTCCAGTACCATAAGAATGTCCCCCGGCTCGAAGACACCTCCCCTCTACAAGGTGCCCCTTAAATGAACACCAGCGTAAGCGGAACGTTCTCCATCGGCGACAAGGTTGTTTATCCCAACCATGGAGTCGGCATCATCGAGCAGATCAGCAGCCGCACCATCGGTCTCAGCGTTGAGCGGTTCTACATGCTGAAAATCAAGTCCAGCAGCCTGAAAGTCATGGTTCCCTTCCACAACGTCGCCAGCGTCGGGCTGCGCCGCGTCGTGCGGAACCAGGAAGTTCTGAAGATCGTGGACTTCCTCACCGAAGGGGAATGCTTCAACCACGCCGACTGGAAGTACCGCTTCAAGGAAAACTCCGAGAAGATGCGTACCGGGTCGCTGTTGGAAGTCGCCATCGTCCTCAAAGGTCTTTTGCTGCTCGCCCAGACCAAGCCGTTGTCCTTCCGCGAAAAGAAAATGCTGGAGCGCGCGCGCTACCTGCTGGTCAGTGAGCTCGCCATGTCAAAGAACTGCGAAGAAGTGACGGTCGAGCAGATGCTTTCCAAGGCACTGTCGAAGTCGAAGCTTCGCTTCCCGGAAGCGGCGATCGGCGAAGCATAAAGACAGGCGTTAGGTATTAGGCATTGGGCATTAGGGAAATCCGGTAAGACACCGGAATTGCCTAATGCCTGAAGCTTTTTGGGGCTATTCTCCCAGCCAAGCCCCGTAGCCGCGCATCGATTCGATGTGGTCGAAGACAATCTTGATGGCCGCGGTCACCGGCACCGCCAGCACCAATCCCATCCCTCCCCACAGCCAGCCCCATAGCATCAGCGCAACGGTGACGGCGAGCGGATTCAATTGCAGGCGGCTGCCCAGGAACTTCGGATAGAGCACATTCAACGCGAACAGGTGCAAGCCCAATACCGTCGCGAGGACGACGATGACCGTGCCGGAATTCAGCATTCCGATGCCGCCCACCAGCGGAGGCACCACGGCCAGTACCACGCCCAGGTAAGGCACCAGGCTCAGAAATCCGCTGATGAAGCCGATGAAATAAAAATACGGCAGGTGCAGGAGGCCGAATATCGCCGTACTGGTGGCGCCGATAAACAGTCCGACCAGCACATTCCCCACGATAAAGCTGCGAATCATGCTGGAGATCAGGCCCAGGGTCACGTACGCGGTGTTCCGGTTCTTCATGCGGAACAGCATCACGGTTGCCGAGCGCACGTGGTCCTGCCAGCTCAACATGAAGTAAGTAAGGAACGGAATGAAGGAGGCGATGAAAACGATTTCCGCCACCCCTCCGAGGCCACTGGTGAAAAAATCGCTCCAACCATGCTGTTGCTCGATGCGCACCGTCGGCGTCATGCTCACTTCGGCGGGGAGCACCGTTTCCGTCGTCTTCTGGAACTGCTGCGCCCGGAGGCGGACTTTGCCGACCACCTCGCGAATTCTTTCCGAATACTGGGGCAGATCCTGGGCGAAACTGACGGCCTTGCTATAGCTCACCTGCGCCAGCATGTACATGAGCGCCACAAACAGCAGTATGGTCACCAGCGAAGCCAGCGCTCGCGGGACCCTGAGTTTTTGGAACAGTTCCACGATCGGCGCCAGGATGAACGACAGCAGGATCGACACCAGCAGCACGATCAGCGGCAGCTTGGCGTAATACGCGACCGTCAACCCCATAATCACGGCGATGATGATGGCCGCCGTCGAACCGGCGCGGATGTCGCGGTGCAATTCCTCGGCATCCACCATCGCCGGGGGAATGGCAAATGCGGTGCTCAGCAAATCGTCGCGCTGCTCATCCTGGTCTTGCTGGTCTGCCATGGGCTCTCTTCGGAGTGACGCTCCAGTGCCGCCTATAATACGCGCTGTGTCCGGCCCTACGGAACAAACTCGCGCGCTGCACCAAAACAAAACCGGCTTGGGTGGGCCACCCGATGAGAGCGGGGGGAAACGCATCCTGGCCATGGACGTCGGCAGCAAGCGTATCGGCCTCGCCGTTTCCGACCCGCTGCGCATCCTCGCCCGCGGCATCGACACCCTCCAGCGCAAGAGCAAGCGCGCCGATTTCGAGCGGATCGGCGAAATCCTGAAGGAACAGGAAGTCGGAGAAATCGTGGTGGGACATCCGTTAAGGCTGGGTGGCGAGGTGAGCGCGCAAACCGAGAAAGTGCTCGCCTTCGCCGAAGAACTGCGCACCCGCTTCGGCCTTCCCGTACACCTTTGGGACGAGCGCCTGACGTCGGTGGAAGCGACGGAAATTCTCGCCCAAAAGAAGCGCTCGGTGAAGCGGCACATCGCGGACCGCAAGTCGGGCGCGGTCGACCGCATCGCCGCCGTCCTCATCCTGCAAAGCTATTTGGACCAGCGCAACAAAACGGCGACAGAAGGCTGACGTCGCAAGCGGCACGTCGTGCTGCTGGTGCTAAGGGGACTTATCGCCAGTTACGAGCGCCAAGGCAGTTGCCCGGTTTGCCGACTCAACCTCAAGTGATGAGGAACCAGCCGGCGTTCGCCGAAAATCGGAGGCCGAGGCCAAGCGTAAATTGGATGCTGCAAGAGCGCCGCGTCAATTGGATGATTAGAAAATCATTCAATGACGGGTTGTGAGCCTGCGTCCGAGAGCACGCAATACGAAGCGTATACGATCCGGCCAAGGCAAACGGCCCAAGTTAATGCGCACCACGCCGCGTGTGAAGTAGGTTTTCTGGGAATAGTCGATGGCGACATCGACGACGACCGGATGGCCGGAGCCAGCGACGGCGAGCGCCTGTTTGAGAATCGACTCCACATCGGCGTTGCGCTGCAAGGCGAGGCACTCTACCCCAACTCCCCGGCAAATGGCGGCCAAGTCATAGTCAGGAAGCTCACTGCAGGACTTCTGTCCCAGAGCGATTTGCTGAAACTGCGCAATCTGGGCCAACTCACGGTCGCGCAAGACCAACACCATTACCGGCAGATTCAACTGGCGCGCGGTGAGCAGTTCCAAGCCAGTCATCAAGAATGCACCATCGCCCGCCAGCGCAATCACCCGGCGATCGGGACAGGCGAGTGCAGCTCCGAGTGCGCCCGGCACTGCGTAACCCATGCACGAATAGTCAACCGGAGCCAGGAATGAACGCGGATGTTGCAGCCGTAAGCACTCCATGGCCAGGAAGGTCCCGTTACCGCTATCGGTGGCATAGACCGCGTTGTCCCCGGCCAGCTTTTGAACTGTTTCCAAAAGGTGAGGTGGGTGCACGCCTGCGGAATTATCAGGCGTGGCCCATCCTTGCCTGACTTCTTGTTGGCCGGAACGGATGTCGCGCCGCAATGATTCATCCACTGGGCGTGGCGCCAGGTGAGGAAGCAGGGAGGCGACAAAACTTGCGGCATCCGATATTACGGGCAGGTCCGCAGGGTAGTTCTTTCCCAGGACCGCAGGATCGATATCCACGTGAATCAGTTTGCCGGGTGGCGGCATGCCATAGCTTCCCGTGCCCACCTCGGAGAAGCGGCAACCAATGGCCAAAGTAAGATCGCAAGAGGCTGCGATCTTGCGTACGAACGAAGGTGCGGCCGCACCAAAGCCACACCACAACCAAAGGGCATGCTCTTCGTTGAAAACGCCTTTGCCGGAGATGGTGGTGGCGACCGGAGCATTCAATCGCTCGGCCAAAGCCACCAGGCCGGCGCCGGCCTCGATGGCTCCGAGCCCGAGGTAGAGCAGGGGGCGGCGGCTGGCTTCAATCAATTGGCGAGCCCGCTCGACTTGTTCCCCTAAGGTCGCCGGCGGCGCCGGCCGAGAGTCGGGCGCCTGCAGATGCGCGTCATGACGGAAAAAGTAGTGCTCGGCGGGAATCTCGACCAACACCGGTCCGGCCGGGGCACGGCGCGCGAGTTGGCAAGCGCGGCGGACGGTCGCGTAGATATCCGATCCGTGCTCGGCGCGTAACTGGGCTTTCGTCACGGGTCGCGCGATGGCGAGTTGGTCGACGTCGTGGAGTTGGAAGGCCCTTCCCGTGTCGCGCCGAATCCCACAAGCGAGCACGAGCATGGGGATTCCGTCGAGATAAGCTTCGGCAATCCCGGAGAGCGCGTGGGTCAGTCCTGCTCCGGGAACCAGGTTCACCGCGGCCAGTTGCCCGGAAGCGCGCGCTACGCCATCGGCCATGAACCCAGCGCTCTGTTCATCGGTAACCAGGACCGGGCGCACGGACGTGGAACGGGTGAGTGAATCGTAGAGCTCGATATTGTGCGTGCCCGGAATGCCGAAAGTGAAACCTACACCTTCATCTTCCAGCGCACGCACGACGATGTCACCGCCCGTCATCTTGCTCATAGCAGCGCACCGATATCCTTGCGGATGGTTTCCGCCACACGGTCAGCCAGGGCCATGATGGTCAGGTAAGGATTGATCTCCAGCGAATTCGGAAACAAGCTCGAATCGGCCACATACAGCCACGGCACCCCATGCACCCGGCCATACGGGCCGGTCACCGAATTCTGGGGACCGCTCCCCATCGCGCAACCTCCCTGCAAGTGCGCGGCAGAAATCGAAAGCTTCCCGGGTTTAAACTCCGGGTTTTCCGCAATCCGGTCAAGACGTACGGCGTCTGCGCGTTCCACGGTCGGAGAATGTGAAACCGGCACATGCGCCCGAACGGCCCCGGCCGCGAAAGAGATCTTCGCCGCCGTAATCGCGCCCCGCACCAGGCCGTGAATCACCTCCGGCGTGAAGCGGTAGTGAACCACCGGGCGCCCATCACCATCCAACGCGACGCGATTGTGGTCATCCACCTCATCACACGCCAGCACCAGGATCATCTGCAGCCGCGGAAAAGCGTGCATCATGCGGCTGTGTTCCGCGCCGAACCCGGCCATCGCCTTGGCCGTGATGAACGGGAAGTACATGCAGGTTTCGAGCAGGAAGTGATCGCTTTCGGCGAACTGGTCGAGGTAGAAACTCTTCGGATGTCCGACGAAGTTTGTGATCGGCCGGTCATGTTCGGCGACCATGATGAAGGCAGGGTGACAAGTGAACCCGTGTCCCAATCGCGGCAGGCTTCGGCCAAATCCAGACCTCAGCAGCAGCGCCGGAGAATTCACCGCACCCGCACAAACCACCACCAGTTTGGCGTCAATCTGGTGCTCGCCCGGTTCCCACGCTGATGGTTCGCCCTTACCGTCTTTCGGCCTCTCGCTGACGCGCGCGAAGACCTTCTTGTCCTCGATCCGCAGTACGTCACAGCGGGTCACAACCTCCACGCCGTTGCGCTCGGCCCGCGGCAACTGCACGCGATTTGTGCCCTGTTTCGCCTGGTTCGGACAGCCCAGGTTGCAGAGGCTCGATCCCCGGCATCCTTTCAGGTTCACCGGAAACTGCTGAACGCGATAGTGGAGCCGCCGGCATCCCTCGACGAACAGCCGGTTGTTCTCATTGAGCAGCGACTCATCCAGCAGGTGGACGTTGTTTTCCGCCATGTACTTTCGCGCGCGTTGCTCAACGTCGGCGAAGGTCAGCCCCGGCACGTTCCAGCGCTGGAGGACTCGTTCCGGCGGAAGCAGCGATGTGCCCGTATACACGACGGTGGAGCCGCCATACGCGCTGCCGAAGGCCAGGGTCATGGTTTGCTCGGCGGTCAGGACCCCTCCGCCGTCCTCGTAAAGGGCCTTTGCCATCTCCACTTCGCGCCCCGTGAATTCGTCGTCGCGGAGTTTGGGACCCTTCTCGAGGACTGCGATGCGCACGCCGTCGCGGCATAACGACGAAAGTTCCTGGGCCACCGTTCCGCCGCCTGCGCCGGAGCCGATGATAACGATGTCGTAGCTGCGGCGCTTCATCGCAGCGCCTCCCAACCGCGTGCATCGAGAACATAGCCGATGGCGTGTGCGCCTTCGGGCCGTCCGTAATAACCCAGAAATGCGAGCGTGCGCAGTCCCCAGAATCCGCAGCGAATACGTTCCAGACGGTGATCCTGCAAGTAACGGAGGACGCGGCCGCGTTGCTCGTCCCGCAACCGAGAAAAAGTGCGGCCATAGCGCACCACCGGCAGCCACTCGATCGCACGCAGGAAGAGTCGGAGCTGTCTTCGCAAAGCTGGCGGTCGAATCTCGAGTGCATCTTCCACCA